>CAZTHR010000022.1:3643-15665 GCA_964613265.1 uncultured Lentisphaeraceae bacterium
CATGATATAAAACCATGTTGCCTCTCCGCGAAAACGTTCCTTGTGTCCCGGACTTTGGACGGTGGTCAGCCGCGCAGACGCGCGACGGCGCGTTTGAACCCGTCGGCCGACCGAGCAATGATCTTCTCGTCCACGCTGCACGAAAGGCGGATGAACCCCGCCATGCCAAACCCGCGTCCCGGCACGGCGAGAATCTTCTCGTTCTGGAGTGCATCGACAAACGCGAGATCGTCGCCGCCCGGTGCTTTCGGGAAGAAATAGAACGCCCCCTTCGGCATCGTGAACGTGACACCCGCCTCCGAAAGGACATTCGCCATCAACTTGCGGCGCCGGTCATAGACTTCCAGATCGACCGTCTGATCCAGCAACGCGGCCGCAAGACGCTGGCCGATCACCGGCGCATTGACGAACCCGAGCGTACGGTTCGTCAACGTGACGGCGTTCACGAGCGTGTCGCCATCGGGCATCGACGGGTTGAACGCCACGTAACCGATGCGTTCGCCCGCAAGGGACAGCGTTTTGGAGAACGATCCCAACACCACCGCGTACGGCGTCAGCGGCAGGACGGGCGGCACCACCGCGCCGTCGTAGGCGAACGCGCGGTAAGGCTCGTCGCTGAGCAGGAAGAGCGGCCGCCCGTCGGGAAGCTTCGCCCGTTCGGCGTTGACTTTGTCGACCATCGCGGCGAGTTTCCGCAAATCTTCCTGTGCGTAGATGCAGCCCGTCGGATTGTTCGGCGAGTTGACGAGAATCGCGCGCGTCTTCGGCCCGATGGCCTTTTCCATCGCGTCGAAATCAGGCTGGAATCCCGCGTCGGGATTGGAATCGACCGTCTTCAACACACCGCCGAAATGCCCGCAGTAGCTGCCGTACTCCACAAAGTACGGCGCGGGACAGACGACTTCATCGCCCGGTTCAATCACGGCGCGGAAGAACGACACGAGCGCGCCGGCCGCGCCGACGGTCATGACGACGTTTCCCGCCGCGACAGGCAGCTCCTGCTGGCGCGTCAAGTAGGCGGCGATCGCCTCGCGAACGGCGGGAATGCCGGCGTTCGGACAATAGCCAAGGCCAAGCGGCTGAACCGCTTTCGCCGCCAGCTCAACGAGTACGTCCTTCGTCTTCGCGGGCGGCGGCACGTCCGGATTGCCGAGCGAGAAATCGCATACCGCGTCCACGCCAAACTGTTTCTTGAGTTCGAGACCCTTTTCGAACATCTTGCGGATCCACGACGAACCCGCCATCGACTGCTTGATTTGATTGGTTACCGTTTGCATGGAAAACATTATAGCACAGAACGCCCCCGACAACCCGCCCGGGTGGCCTATTTGATCTTGACGGGCGCTTTCTGCGCGGCGGAGGCGTAGATGGCGTCGATGATTTTCATCAGTTTAATGGCCTGATCCGGCGTGTTGAGCGGTTCTTCGCGCCCCTGCAATACGCGGATGAAGTTCGTGGCGGAACGGACGCGCCCCATCGCCTCGTCGGGCTTCACCTTGAGCGTCTTGTCCGCCCGTGCGCCCGATTTCGATTGGAAGTAAAGTTCGCACGTGTCCTCGGCCGTTTCATCCAGACCGTCCGTGCCGAACAGACGGCGGACGAGTCCGCCTGCTTTCGTCCCCTGGAACGTCACGGACACCTCTTCGCGCTTGTTCATTTCAGCCCACGCGTTGCGCAGATAGAGGACGGCGCCGTTCTTGAACGTCACGAAGCCATGCGCGGCGGCCTCCACGTCGCAAACGCCGTTCGCCTTGTCGGGAATCCCCCACGGACCCTTGAAGCGCTTGTCACCCATGAAATCGTTGAACGTGTTCGCAAGGACGTAGGCGGGATCAGGATAGCCCATGAAATAGAGCGCCAGATCAATCATGTGCAGCAGGTCGATCACCGGCCCGCCGCCCGACAACGCTTTCGTCGTGAACCAGCCACCGAATCCGGGAATGCCCGTGCGGCGAATCCAAAGCGCCTGGGCGCTGTTGATCGTACCGACTTGTCCCGCCGCGATCGCCTTCATCATCGCGTACGATTCGGGCCGCGCACGGTTGTTGAAATTGAACATGAGCGTCTTGCCCGCCTTCTTCGCGGCGGCGGCCATCTTCTTCATCTCGGCCGCGTTGAGCGCCGGCGGCTTTTCGCAGAAGACGTGCAGCCCCGCCTTGAGCGCCTTCAACACGAGCGGCGCATGGTATTTGTTTGGCGTGATGACACTCACGGCGTCCAGCGCCGCGTGCGTCAGCATGTCATCCACGTCGACGTAGACGGACGGGATGCCGAACTTCTGCGCCGCCGCCTCGCCTGCCGCGCGATTCATGTCCGCAATCGCAACAACTTTTGCGCCACCGGCCTGGAATCCGGGGATGTGGTAGTTGGACATTCCACCTGCACCAATGATGCCTACTCGAATCGCCATGTCAGTTCTCCTTTTCTCGTTTCGTGTCAGTCAAACAACTCGCGGCCTTCGCGAATGGCCTGGTAGATTTCCTTTTCGCGATCGGCGCGGCTCTGGTAGCGGATTTCGCGCTTCTGGTCGGCCGCGCAGGGAACGAAGCCGTCCATGTCGGCCCGCGGCGTCTTTTTCAGCCGTTCCGCGCCGCGTCGGATGAGCGCCAACGCCTGTTCGTATTCGGGCTTGCCCTTCACTTGGGCGAGAATGCGCGAACATTCGGGGCGTTCGTAGGCAATTTGCGCCGGCTGGCGCTTGCCGTGCGAGCACTCGATCGTGACGCCCGTCAACTTTTCAAGCTGCGTACGCTCGTCCCGCGTCAGCGGACTGCGCCCGCCGTCGTTGGCCGGATAGGCGCATTCGTAGAACGGATAGTAGACGCCATTCAAGTCCATCCACGTGATAATCCTGTCGCGCTCCTCGTCCGTCAACGTCACCCGGCCGTGACCGTACAGCTTCTTCGTCAGCCTGGACGCATGGGATCCCCAGGAATAGGCAGGGTAGATTTCGGCGCGGCCGCCGCCGGCGAGCGTCACGAAATTCTTGCTCCAGAGATCCACGTAGGACGTGCAGAAGTACGTGTCGCGGTCGCCCGCCAAATTCAACTTCTCCCCGGCCCTCTTGTCGTAGTCGTGGCAGGAAACGCACTTGGCGTCGAAAATCGGCTGAACGTCCTTCTGATAGGAAAACATTTTCGCAGGACCGTACCAACCGTTCATCTTGTCGGGCCGGCGCGTCATCGCCTTCGGCCGCAAGTCGCGTGGCGACGCGGAGTTGAGACGGTCTTCGTGACAACCCACACACCCGTACGTCTCGCCCGGCTGGACGTAGGCGCCCGAACGCATGGACTGCACCATCTTGCCTTCGCCGTCGAGCGCCTGGAAGTAGACGAACGTGTTTGCCGGAACTTCAAAGTAGGCACTGCCGTCCGCTTCCACCGGCACCGTACCGAGAATGCGCTTGTTCTCGAACGAATGCCAGTTCATCGCCGCCGCCTCTTCGCCGTGGCCGAACCAACCGCGCGCGGGCGACCACGACCGCTTTTCGGGCGATTCGACGACGCGCAGGGCCTTGATCGAACCTTTCGCGACGCCCTTCATGTGCGTCCCCTCGTAGACGTTCTGCAAATAGAAAAAGCCCGGCGCCTTGGGATCGTCGAACGTGCGCCGCACGGGCTGGACGTGCTGCCGCGCAAAGCCCTTCAACAGAATGGGCGAATGAATGCCCGGCTTTTCGCGATAGATCTCCACCTCGTTGCCGAAGAGGTCAAGGTAGATCAGCACCATCTCCTCGTTCGTCCCCTCGGCGGCGCGGACGGCGAGGAAGTGCGACGAATCAAGCGGGAACGGATCGGCGTACTTGTAGGGATAGGGCCATTTCTGCCACATCGCGCCCGTCGAATCGAAATCCTGGCCGTCCGTGTGAATCCGTGCACGGTACTCGGCCGGCCATGTGCGGAGGACAGGTTCGCGGCCGTCCACGCCCTTCGTGCGGTCGATGATGCCAAGGCAGCCCCATGGACGTTCGTGGCAGGACCCCAGCACGGCGATGACCTTGCCGTCGGGCAACGCGCGCGCGTTGATCACGCCGCCGGGGCTTGTCGTGTTGTTGCCCCAGTAGACCGCGTGTCCCGTGCCGTCCGGGAAGCACGTCCACAGTCCCTGCGCATCGCCGAAGTTGCGGTCGACGTACTCCCAGCGGTCGTAGAGGATGCGGCCGTCCGGCAAGACGGTGGAATGGCCCTCGAAGAGCGTCGAGCGGCCAATCTGGTAGATGTTCGCGCCGTTGGGCTTCATGCGGTAGAGATTGCCCATGATGTGGCGATTGCACATGCAGTATTTCGGTTCGCGCGTGGACGTGAAGACGATGTCGCCGTCCGGCAGCCAGACCGGATCGACGTCCGAAACGGCCGTCGAGCGTGTGAGCTGCGTCAACGCCGTGCCGTCCGCGTTCACCGTGAAGACGTGGTAGGAATCCGTACGCCCCGTGCGCATGGAGAAGACGATCTTCTTTCCGTCAGCGTCGATCTCAGGATCGCGCACCGTCCGCGCCTTCATTTCCGGCACGATCGTGCGCACACGCCCCGTACGCACGTCGAGCGCTTTCATCCCACCCTGCGTCCGATAGCTGTGCTCGTTGATCTCGCCGGGCTGGAAGAGCGTGGCGGTGTTGTGGTGGTCTTTCGCGTACTGGGCATGGGTGACGAAACAGATCTCGGCGTCAATCAGCGGATTGTGCGTCACGAGCGCATCGCGACGCGCCTGCGCAAACGCCGCAGCGTCGTCCGCCTGGACGGCGGCCGCGAGCCGGGCCTTCAACGCGGCGGCGGGATAGGCCGCGTCCTTCTGCGCCAATTCGTCAATGGCCTTTTCAAGTTGCGCATCGAACGCAACCGTCCCCGCACACGCGGCGAACGCCACGCACAGGCATCCGCCCAACATCGCTCGTTTCATACTCGCCTTGCTCCTTTTCATCCACCCAATTCCTTCACGTGCCCACGGTGCCCTACCGGCTTCACTGCGGCCGTGTGGACATCTCGACCGTCACACGTGCGCCGCGCACGATGTCCGCATGGCGGAGAACGGTACCGTCCTGCGACGGACGGCCGTCGGCGGCCGATCGAATTCGGCATGGAGATAGACCTTCACCGAACAGTCGCGGCGGCTGTGGAAGACATCAACGCCCCGCAGAACATTTCCCTTGATCTCGTAGGCGGGCGCGGCTTTGTCGTTCGTGCCGAAGACGAGCGCATGGGTTCCGCCGCGCTCGAACGTGAACGTCGCCACGGCGGCCTTTTCCCCCGGCGCGATCGTGAAGACGACGCCAGGCGTGTCGAGCCACACGTCGTAGCGGCAGGGCGTCGCGTGCGACTGATCCCACGTGGAGGACCACGCCCCGAACACCCCGTCGGCCGCGCCCGTGTAGGGGCGGACGGAGAAAACGGGCCGGTCGCGATGGCCGGGGTTCTGCAGCCAGAGCGCGGAAATGCGGTCTTCCGTGAACTGCCCCGCCGGCGCGTTGAAACGCAGCATCGCATTCGGACGCTGCACCGTCCGGAACGTTGGCACGAGCATGTGGCTCACCGAACCGATGTAGGGGTTCACGCAATCGACCAGATCCGCTGCGCAAACGCCCGCCGTCGCCAGACACCATAGCGCCAGACACCATAGAACAATTGTTTTCTTAACGATCGTCTTCTTCATGGCTATACCTCGTAAAATCCTTTTCTCCGATTATATCACATCGGCGCGGACGCGCAGGACGAGTTCGGCAATTTCCGCCGGAACGCCGAGCCGCAGGGGAAAGCCCGCCCATTGTCCCGTTCCGGGACTGACGTACAACGCAAGCTTCCCTTCACGGTACAGCCCCCGCACGTGCCCCTCGTTCGCCCGCGCCACGAGCACGTCCATGCCCCGGTAGGCGCCGCCGTGCGTGTGCCCGCTCAACTGCAGGCGCACATCCTGCGCCGCGTGCCGCGCCACGTCGATCGGACGATGCGCCAGCAACAGACGACAGGCCGTCAGCGGCGCACCGCGAAACGCCTGCTCGACGTCGTCGACGTTCCCTCGCCGGACACGGCTAGGACGGCCGTACGCCACCGGGTCGACGATACCGCCCAACGCAAGCATGGCATCTCCCCGCGTGAACACGTGGTGCGCGTTGTCGAGCATCCGTACACCCAGCCGCGTAAAGACGGGCCGCCATGCCGCATAGTTCGCGTAGTACTCGTGGTTGCCGGGACAGCCGAAGACGCCCAGTTTCGCCTTCAGTTCCGCAAGCGGTTCAAGATCCGTCGCATGGAGCTGGACCGAACCGTCCACGAAATCGCCCGTGATGCAGACGAGATCGGCCTCCAATGCGTTGACCCGTTCGACAATGCCCTGGATGTGTTCGCGCCGCGCCGCCGCGCCGCAGTGGAGATCGCTCAAATGAACGATCCGCAAACCGTCGAACGCGGGCGGCAAATCGTCCACACCGATGTCCCGCCGCCGCACGTCCGGCACACGAACGCCCTCCCACAGTCCCCAGGCGGCCGTGCCCGACGCCAACAACCCCGCGACAAACGTCCGCCGCCGCACGACCACCACGGACGACGCGGCAGCCGCCGTCCCGCACGATCGATGCGACAACCAACGGTACGCCGCGTGGACGAGTGCGAAGAGGCACGCGAACACCGTCGTGAACATGAACGCCGAATACGCCCAACTCATCCCCACGATGAGCGGTGCCGGCAGTTCGGGCGTGAACGTGCTGCCGCCGAAAACCTGGAAGAAGACGAACTTCTGCGACGCCACGAGCAACGCCCCCGCCAACAGCATCTTCCACCCCCGCGACAACCGCAGGGGCCGCACGATGACGGCGAGCGACACGAGCCAGGCGAGGGCGGCGAGGGCGAGAAAGAAAAAGCGAACGTACATTTGTTCAAAGAATGTCGGGCGTGACGTTACAGGATGTCGTGGTACTCGGTCTGGATGACGGCATCGGCCTTGCGAAGCACGTCGTTGAGCGTGCCCGTCTTCACGCGATGCCAGAGTTTGAGGTCGTCGAGATCCGCCACCGTCGCGCCATGCCCCCAGTCATCGTAGAACGGGTCGATGTTGCGCGGGACGCCAAGGTCGACGAACAGGACGTTGCGGTCTGCCACGGCGGCGGACATTTCGCGCGTGACGACGGGTTTGGAGGAATCCACGGCGCTGAGCACGATGTCCGCCGTCCGCAGTACGTTCGGCAGTTCGGCAAGCGAGGCCGTCGCGGGAAAGTCGGGTTGATGGACGTGGTAGACCCACGTGATACGCGCACCCGTGCGCCGCAGGGCCTCGACCGCGCCGCGCCCCACCATGCCCGTTCCGATCACGACCACGTGCGTGTCCGCGTCCAGCCCTCCGTGCACGCCCAAATAGCGAACGGCCACCTGATCGATCTCCGCCACGCGCAACAACCCGTCCACGGCATGGCGGACGACCTTCTGGACGCGCAGGATCTCGGCCCCCGTGGCGCGGATGGCCGGCCCGCTCCAACCGGCGCGGTCGGCTTCATCCAGCGCGTCCTTGACCTGCGAAACGACATGGCACTCGCCGAGCAGGGACGATTCCAACCCGCCCGCCACGCGCACAAGATGGCGGAACGCCGCGTAGCCACGATAGAGAAAATACTCCGATTCGGCCAACCGGTCGAACCCCGTCAGGCGTTTGAGCGTAGCGACCACGCCCGCGTCCCGCGACGCGACGAGCGCGAGTTCAACGCGGTTGCACGTGTTGAGGATGAAAAATTCGCGGACGCCGCGCACGAGGCGAATCATCGCGCCGATGGCCGCCCGTTCCTCGGTCGGCAGATGGAACGGCGCACGTTTGCGCGACGGCAACAGCGCGTCGCTTGTGCCCAGTACGACGAGTTCGAGATCCCGGCGTTCGCCGAGCAGGGCTACGATTTCATTCTTGACGTCGCGGGCCTGCTTGAAACTCTGCCCGTTCGTCGAGACGGCAATCGTCAAATCGTCCAACCGCGCCGTCGCGGGCGTGGTGAAATCGCCGTCCGGCCAGTTGAGATCCACACAGCAGCACGGCACGTGCACGACACGCGCGTCATCCAGAATGGCGCGGTTCACGTGCTTGTCGTCCGTGCAGGCGAACACCAACAAATGCCCCGCCGCGTCTCCCGCCCGCCACGTGCGGCGCGTCCAGACGATACGCCCGGCGGCCGCGAGAGCGGCCAGTTCGGGCACGGCGTCCGGGCAGACGAGTTCCACGGCCGCGCCCGCATCGAGCAACGAAACCGTCTTGCGGCGGCCGACCTGCCCGCCGCCGACGACGAGCACGGGATGTTCGTCGACGATCAGGTTGAGGGCGATCGTCTTGCGATGGGGTCTCCCTTCGCGGTACATGGCTAGCCCCTCACCCCGTTCCACGCAGCGAACCGCGCCTGGGCGAGCGCCTTGTACCGCGCCCCTGTGCCACCGTTCACAAACGGGTCGATGGAAATGCCGCCACGCGGCACGAACTTGCCCACGACCTCCATGTACTTCGGTTTCAGGAGCTTCACCAAGTCGTCGTAGATGACGTTCACCACGTCCTCGTGAAAATCGCCGTGGTTGCGGAAACCGAACAAGTAGAGTTTGAGGGACTTCGATTCGACGAGTTTCTTCGCGGGGATGTAGCGGATCGTGAGCGTCGCGAAATCCGGCTGGCCGGTTTTCGGGCAGAGCGTCGTGAACTCGGGGCACGTGAACGTGACCCAGTAGTCGCGATCCGGATGCTTGTTCGCGAATGCGTCCAACACAGACGGATCGTAGGCCATCGCCACCTTCACGCTCTTGCCGAGCGACTTCAACGTCTCCAAATCGTCTCTCATGTCTGTCCTTCCGTTCGTATAACCGGCCGCCACGGGGTTTGATGCAAAATGGCGGCGACCTTCGGGTCTACAAGATCGTCAAAATCCTCGCCCGCTGCCCAGCGGCGGCGGATCTCGGTGGAGGATTCGCGCGTACGCGGGAACGAGACGAACGTGCAGAGCGTTCGCAACACGTCCCAGTCCTTCCAACGGGGCAGCCCCGCCACGGAATCCTCGCCCACGATGAAATAGAGGTCAGACGCCGGATGCGCGGCCTGAACGGCCCGCACGGTGTCCACGGCGTAGGACACGCCGCCGCGCCGCAATTCAAGATCGCACGGCGCCAGGCGCGGATGCCCGGCACACGCCGTCTGCACGAGCCGCCAGCGCAGATCGTCCGGCAACGGCGGCGGATCGCCCGCCTTGAACGGACTCACCTTCGCGGGGATGACCAGCACCCGCGCCAGCCCGTAGGTGTCGGCAGCCCGTTCGGCCACGCCCACGTGGCCGAGATGGATCGGATTGAATGACCCGCCGAATATGCCCAGACGGTCACGCATCGAAATAGACGATTCGGCCGGCGTCGGGAACAAGCGCCAGGCGTTCACCCGGCCGCACGTCCGCCGCCCCCGGAACGCGGACGACGACCGGCACCGTGCGGCCTTCCAGTTGTGCGTGGACGATCGTCTCCGCGCCCAGCGGTTCCACGAGATCCACAACCGCCGTCAGCCCCGTCCGCCCCGGCGCGTCGGCCGCCAGCTTCTCGAAGCGGAGGTGTTCGGGACGGACGCCGGCCGTCCGCGACAAGTCCAACACGCCCGGCGGGAAAAGGTTCATCGGCGGCGTTCCGATGAACGAGGCCACAAAGGGGTTCGCCGGATGATCGTAGACATCAAGCGGCGCGGCCGCCTGCTGGATTTTCCCACCGTCCATCACGACAATCCGCTGCCCCATCGTCATCGCCTCCGTCTGGTCATGCGTCACGTAGATCATCGTGGCGCCCAGACGACGGTGGAGACGGATGATTTCGGCGCGCATTTCCACGCGCATCTTGGCATCGAGGTTCGAGAGCGGTTCGTCGAAGAGGAAGACGGCCGGTTCGCGGACGATGGCGCGGCCGAGGGCGACACGCTGGCGCTGCCCCCCGGAAAGCGCTTTCGGCAGACGCGAAAGGTACGGCGTCAGCCCCAACGTGTCGGCGGCGGCGGCCACGCGGCGGTGAATCTCGTCCTTCGGCACGTGGCGCAGTTTGAGCGCGAACGCCATATTCTCCTGCACCGTCATGTGGGGGTAGAGCGCGTAGTTCTGGAAGACCATCGCAATGTCGCGGTCTTTCGGCGGAAGGCGCGTGACATCGCGCCCGGCAATCGCGATCGTGCCACTCGACGGCAGTTCAAGCCCGGCCACCATGCGCAGCGTCGTGGACTTGCCACAACCGCTCGGCCCCACGAGAACGAGGAACTCGCCCGGCGCCACATCGAGGGTAAACGCATCCACGGCGGGCGTCTGGCCCGCCGCGTAGACCTTCGTGACGCGCGTGAAGGAAACGCCCGCTTTCTCCGTCCGTTGCATGGAATCATTTTATCACATTTTGCCGTTGCTTTCACCTGCGGAATCGGCTATACTATACGCACCTTTTCAACCACGGAAGGGTGTCCGAGTGGTCGATGGTGCAACCTTGGAAAGGTTGTGTAGGCGCAAGTCTACCGGGAGTTCGAATCTCCCCCCTTCCGCCAGTGTTGAAAAGCGTATTTTCCCCCTCCCTCCGCTTCCGCCTTAGGCGGAAGTTGTTTTTTCGCCCGGCAGATCGGCATCCGTCAACCGGAACGGCTTCGCCTGTAGCGGCTTGCCCGCACGGCCAAAGCAGTCGCGGGGGACGACCGAGAACACGACGTTCCGCGCCGGCAGTTCCGCCGGCAGAAACAGGCATTCGCCCGGACGACCGGCCTGTTCGAGCGGCTGGGTACCGTCGGGCGCAAGAACCGTTCGCGTAAACGTCTTTCCATTTTCGGCCGTCGCGGTCACCACGTAGTCGAACACACGACGCCCCGCCGGCATCTGCCGCGCCGAAGGGAACGTCACATGGACGCACGGGCGGTTCTTGAACGACACGCCTTCCAGTTCGTGCCCCTTCGGGCAGTAGGCAACCTGAACGGTCGCATCCGACGAAAACGCCGGCGGCGTCCCCGTTGCGGCCTGACGCGCGAAATCAAACGGGCCGTCAGACCGCGCCGGAAGCGGAATCACCCACGCAGGGCCGAGCGGACAGCCGAAACGGACGGAGCGGCGGTGGACGACGAGGTGGTCGGCATGGACTTCGTACAGCGAAAAACAGCTGCCCGCCGGATCCCCGCCCCATTCCGGCGGCCCGCCGAGCGGTTTCATCAAGTGCTGCTTGAAACTCGGATGCCAAAACGCGGAGGCATTCGCATAGGCAAACGAATAGCCGCCCTCGTGAAGGCAGCCCGCGCCAATCGACGTGAACGCGCCCTGCCAGACCGAACGTTCGTCGGCCAACGTGAAATGGGAGTGTCCGCTGATCGCCACCGCATTCGGAAATGCCGACAACGCCCGCGTGGAAAATCCGTCGTCGTAGGCCCCTGTTGTGCTGACCGGCCGGCCATCCATGTAGCACGTGCCATTCGGATGCGGATGCTGGCAGTAGAAGAACGGCCGGGACGTGCCGAGTTCATCCGCATGAGCCTTCAAATAGGCCGCCAGCGGCGGCCGCAGACTGATCCACTGCGACCCGATGAATGTGAAGCCCTTGACGTCCTTGCGCCAGACCAGTTCCCACTTTTCGCCGAACAGGCGCTCCCACGTACGTGCGGGATTGTCCCCGTATTCGAACGCACACGCCCGCAACCGCGCCTCCGAAAACCCGTTCCAACGCCCCGACCAAAGACCGATTTCGTGGTTGCCCGTGGACATCATGAACGTGACGGTGCGACCGTCTGCGGCGCGGTTCTTCGGGAAGACGCCTTGCCAGACCTCGGCGAACCGTTCCAATTCGGAAATCAATCCCGTGTGCGCAACGTCACCTGCACACAGCACGGCATCGACTTTCTGCGCGTCGAGCCACCGCAATGTTGTGTCGAGATTCGCCGCCGCCTCGCGTCGCCCGCCAATATGCACGTCGCTGATCACGCCGAAGCGAAGCGCCGGCTGCGAGGCGTTGGCAAATAAATCTCCGGGCACAAACGCCCCGCCCAGCAGCGTCAACGCGCCCTCGGCAAACTTTCTCCGCGTCAT
>CAZTHR010000023.1:0-15123 GCA_964613265.1 uncultured Lentisphaeraceae bacterium
CGATGCGCCTGCACGATCGCGATTAGCGCGAACACGGCGATCATCATCTCGCCGCCTTCTTCAAAGCACGTGAAAAAGGAGGACGTCGCGTCGATGACCTTCGATTTCGGCAAGCCTTGCGCATGACGAATCCACGCCGGCATTCGGTCGCACAGCTGCACCATCACACCTGATCCGCCCAAAAAGCAGACACTCCACGCGGCGGGATTGAGCTTGAAAAAGCCCACGATCAAATCTTTTGCGAAGTAGATTAGCGTCACGCCGAACACGCCGAACAACGCCACGAAGTACGCCAGCGAAAAAAGTTTCGCCCCCAACGGAACATTGTCCGCACGGAGGAAACGCATCTTGAAGGGCGTCCCCTTGAAGTTCGCCACGACGTCCGGATAGAGATGGGTCATCGCGGCGACATGCCAGTCAAGTTCTTTGCAGATGGCCATGAACGCCACGCACGACACTGCCGAACAGAGCACCGCCCGCCGCACGGTCGATCCCGTGAACGGACACTTCCACCAGACGAGCGGGATGATCGCGGCGTAGAACGGCAACGTCGCCAATTCAAAGGGCGAACGGCCGTCGTTGTCGAACACATGGTGCAGCGCAGCCGGTTCCATTACCGCCCATGTGAGGGCGAGCAACAGAATGCCCGCCACAAAAACCGCCGGCGCGAGTAGAAAAGATTTCCGAACCGGATTTGTCGAATCGTTCATTTTATCAACCTCTTGTTTTGACCAAAGCCATATGCTGAGATGCCCTTCATCGGACATTCCACCATCAGAAAGGCGTCACGACACCACCCGTCGGCGTGACCTGTACGGGCGTCGCCGGCGCGACGGCCGGCGCGGGGGCGGGCGGCACGGGTACGCGGCGGACCCGCGATCCGACGACCATTTTCTTCACGTCCCCTTCCACGAACCGCGCATAGGACACTTTCGGCGTCACACGCACGATCTCGACCGCGCCAACCGGTTCCTCCACAACGTCCAGCACTTCGCCCGTCCGTGAATCCACCACCTCTTCGCCGAGCGCAAACACGTTCAGCCGTTCGCCGACGGACAGCGACTTGCCGCCCTCGCCAATGACGATCGTGCCGTTCGCCGTCTGCGCGACGATCTCGAATGGCAGGATGTTCGCCATCAGCGCGTCCCGAATCGCCGTCGCGGCGGCTTCTGCGGATGCCGAAATGAACGACACCCCGTCCGCCGCCGGAAACGCCGCCGCGTCGAGTTTCACCACGTCTGTCCACTTCAACTGGCCCGTCGGCGCGAGCAGTACACGCCATGTGATTTCGGCGAACAACCGCGATGTCTGCGGCAGCGGCTGTTGCGTAATCGGGTGGACGCCCGGCGCAAGCACGTCGTTGAACGTGATTTCACCCACGACGAGGTAGTCCGCGCCCAGTTTCTTGTTCAGCCGGGCAATGTCGGACGGATTGGCGTTCGCCGCCGATAGACGCGCGAGTTCGTCGTTCACCTCCGCATCGAACGCGCGGTCGAGCATCGTGAACTTGCGCGTCTGCGTCAGCGCGACGTTGAGTTTGTTCGCCAACGCCATCGACCACGCCACGGCATCGACCGTCTGTCCATACCATGTGAACGTAGGGCGGCGCGGCCGAAACGTCTGGACGGCCATGCGACGGAGGGCATCGGGATCGCGCCCCGGCGCAGTATAGGTCTGCGCAAACTGGACTTGCACCTGGACACGGTATTTTTTCGCCGTTGCGTCGTAGGCGTCCGACAACACCGTGTAACCTGTGATGCGCCCCTTGGAGATTTTCTGGATGTCCTTCGTCAGCGCGTCGTTCAACGCGAGTTTGCTTTGTTCATCCAGGACGCCGTTTGTCCGTGCGGAAGCGGACTGGCTCGTCTCCGACAACGTGGCGCGTTCCGTCGCGCTCAGCGTCACACCGTCGTGTTGTTCCAGCGCCAACAGCAACGCCTCGTTGACGGCAAGCCGATAACTCGCCCCATAACCCGTGGCCTGCACCACGTCCGCCGCGCCCGCGCACCAGGCGGCCAGCAACAGGCACGCCGCCAACAGAATCCGGCCCATCGTCTTCATGTCCGTCTCTCCTTTCGCTTCGCCTTAGAAGTCGTAGCTGCGCCCACGCCGCTTGCCCGATGTTCCTTTCGGTCCAGACGCCGGCACGACGACCGGTGCCGGCTGCGCGGCCGCCGGACGCTCAATGACGCGCTTCATCGCGTCGTACTTGTCGAAACTCCACAGGCGCACGCAGATGGCCAACTTGTGTCCGTTCGGATGCGGAACAACCTTCTTGAAGACCGTGCTGCGGCCGATCATCGTATCCGCGCCCGTCATTTTGGATGTCCGGGAGATGCGGTCAATGAACGTCTTGACCGCCTCTTCCGTCGGCAAGTTGTTCGCGTCGAACACGACATCCACATCCTTCTGTTCGCCACGTTCGGACTCGCGCTTCACGCTGATCGTGCTGTTGATGAAGAGTGTCAACTGGTCGTCCGCCTCGGTCTCCGCCTGGGCCAGCGCATGATCCATCGCATCCTCGGCCATGTCCGGATCCGTGCCCGTGTAGGCGCTTCCCCACTGACCGAAGCTCAACAACGCGGGAACGCCGTTCTTGTCGAAGAAAAGGCGGACGCCGAACTGCGACACAAGTTCCTCTTCCGTCGGCAGCGCCTCCTCGACCGTCAGACCCGCCGCCGGACGCGCCAGAAGCGGCCGCTGTTTGTTCTTCAGACATTCGGCGATCGTCTCCGTATCAAAGCCGCCACGCACAACGACGCCAATCGCGTACTGTCCGTCTTCGTTCCAGCCCTCGAACGTCTGGACGGGCAAGAGCCCGGCGGATGCGCCAACCGCATCCTGCATCGAACGCTTGACGAGCGCGTCGCAGGCCAGTTTACGCTTCTGCGCTGCCGACCCCGCCGGCGTCACGCCCAGGGCGCGAAGCCCCTCGTCCAGTTTCGCCTCGGTCAACTGCGCCGTCTTCTCGGCAATCCGCGCAACCGTACTTTTAACGTCGGCCGCCGGTTGCAGCCGATCCGAGGACTGATCGCTGAAATACGTGTCGAACTGCTCGACGGCCGCCTGGCCAAACTTGTCCATCACGTACGACGCCACGGCCCGCTGGTAGGCTTTCGCATAGGCAATCGTGCGGGCGCGGACGAAATTCGGACTCCGCACATTTTCCGACACGCGCTCGATTCCCTGCAGATAGAACGCATCCTTGCCCTTCTTCGCGCCAATCGTAATGCCCGCGTCCTTGCAGTAGGCATCGATGTCCGCCTGGACGAGGCTCTTCGCGGTGGCGGGACGATGGGTCGTCACCGCCTTGTTGATTTCGTCCGCCGCCCCGGCGGGGAGCGCCGCATCCTGAGCCAACAGCAACCACGGCGCAAGAACCGCCGCACCGACAAATTTCATCGTTCTTCTTTTCATGTCTGCCTCCTGTCTCAATTCATGACGTTGGCCTTGTCGACCAGTTTGCGAATGGGAATGCGTTTCTGCCAGAATTCCAACCCCGTCGCGATGTCGACGAGTTGGAGGTTCAGCGAATACTCCTTGTAGAAATCCCCGTTGTCCTTGCGGATGTTACGCTGGACAAGCGTCCCGTAGAGCGTGTACTGCGGCGTCACGCGAACGGTCGCGGATGCGCCGACGGCGGGATTGTAGACGACCACGCGCCCGCTGTTCGTCAGGCGTTCGCGCAGCCCCTGCCCC
The DNA here is from genome assembly GCA_964613265.1 of uncultured Lentisphaeraceae bacterium. Classification (GTDB taxonomy): domain Bacteria; phylum Verrucomicrobiota; class Kiritimatiellia; order RFP12; family UBA1067; genus RUG572. The sequence continues at coordinate 3,700 of CAZTHR010000023.1, forward strand.
AGATTCTGCGCCAACGCATCCGCTTGGCTGCCGAGCGACAACGTGTCGTTCTTCACATCGGGAATGACGAGAATCGCACGGTTCGACCCCGCCTGGACTTTGATGCGATCCTGTCCGACGATGGATTCCACGGCGCGATTGACAACCTCGTCCACGTCCAGAAACGAGAACCCCGCGACTTCTTCGACGGGCGTCGCGCCTGTAATCCGCTGCGAGGCCGTCATACAGCCACCGCAAAACGCCAGCACTGCCAAACCGACCACCATCATCACATGCTTCATTTGCTTTCCTTTTCTCAACGACGATTTTTCGTTCATACGTTTAACAGGACGGACGTGCCGCCCATTCTGACACCATTTCTAAAAATTTCCGTTCCGCCCTTTTCGTACACCGCGACGGAACGGCGGTTCGTTCGGATGCGGCGGTACAACCGCCTCCGATGGCGTATCCACGTGCGTCCGCACGACTGGAGGCGGTGGCGGCAGCGGTTGTGCCCGCGCCGCATGGACGACGCGCCACACGGCAATCGCCGCCGTGGCGATGACAACGCCAATCAAGAGATTCACGAACAACCGCCCCCAAAACGGCCACGCGGCAAACCCCTTTCGCACGGGCAGGGCGGCGTATCCTTCGCCCGCGTAGTCCACAAGATCTTGCAGAATCGTTCCCGCCTCCAACGCAAAACATTCGAGGTAGGCGTAGGGCATCCGTCCGTAGCCGCGATGCCCCCAACCCTCGCCCAGACTGTTCCGGACGACGAACCAACCGCCGCCCGGCGCCGCCGCATCGTCCTCATAACCGACGACGAGCAATCCGTGCACACCCTTCCGCGCCGGTATCGACACGCGCCGCCCGTCCGCATCCAACCGACTTTCGGGAATCGCAAACGTCGTGCCGTCGCACCCGTCAAAAAAACTCGTCGTCACGACCACGGGCATCGGTCGTCGACCGTTCGCGCCGGCCAGAATCCCGCGAATGGCCGCGACGTTGTTGGGCGTCGACAAGCAGTACAGACCCGACACGACGCGGCGTTTCCGCGCATCCTCGCGCGCGCCCACCGGGAACGCGACGCGCTCCCCTTCTCCGAACACCGGCGTTGCGCGCACAGCAGGCGACGGCCAGAACGAATAGCGACAGACCCCTTGTTCCTCCACAACCTTAAAACACGTGCGCAACAGACTGCCCGCGTCAGTATCGAACCGCGCACGGACGCCCGCGCAAAAGTTTTCCAAATAGGGTCGCACGGCGGACGATGCCATGCCGCCGTTGGCGTCGGCCAGCATCCGCAACTGCAACAGACGCGACCGGTACAGCGTTTCAAACGGCGGATCGAGCGGTTCACCTGCTCGCAACCGCGCCAGATTGTCCTCCACGCCGGCCTTTTCGACTTCCTTCGTGGCCGCGTAGAGGAACTGTACGCTCAAACGGACTTTGCAGTCGCCGTAGTATTCCAGCAGGGCGGTCACAGCGTTCGACACGCACGACCCCTGCAACCCCTGATCGTAGACGGGCGGCATCCTGTCCACAAGGGAAGCCCTGCGCGGCAGACCATCCGTCCGCGCGGGCGCGGAACGCCGCCCCGCCTGCAACGCGGCCAGGTAGTCCGCCTGGGACGGCGGGAATCTGTACTCCCCCGTCGACACGCGCCGTTACCAAATCCGCCGCACGGGTACGCCCGCCGCGACAAGCTCGTCCTTGATCTGCCGGATCGTGTAGTCGCCCGTGTGGATCATGCCCGCGATAATCGCCGCGTCGGCGGACGCCAGATTAAACGCATCGGCCAGATGGGACGGACGCCCACCGCCACCCGATGCGACGACGGGCACGGGCACGGCCTCGGCGATCAACCGCGTAATCGTCAGCTCAAACCCCGCACGTGTACCGTCGGCGTCCACGCTGTTCACCACGATTTCACCCGCACCGAGTTCCACCGCGCGTTTGGCCCACGCAACGGCGTCCAGCCCCGTGTACTCGCGGAAGCCGCGCGTCGTGATTTCATAACCGCACGGACAATTCGGGTTGTCGCTCTTCACGGGATCCATGCCAAGGACGACGCACTGGGCGCCAAACGCCTTCGCACCGTCGCGGATGATTTCGGGATGTCGGACGGCAAGCGAGTTCACGCTGACTTTTTCCGCGCCCGCGAGAATCACGCGCTCCATGTCCGCCACGCACGAAATGCCGCCACCCACGGCGAACGGGATACGAATCGCCTTCGCCACAGCCGACACCATACCGATATCAATCGGCCGCCGTTCGGCCGAGGCTGTGATGTCGTAAAAGACGAGTTCGTCCGCGCCGCCGTCCGAATACGCCAACGCCATCTCCACGGGATCGCCGAGGTCGATGTTGTTCTTGAATTTCACGCCCTTCGTCACGCGCCCCGCGCGGACGTCCAGACACGGAATGATTCGCTTGGTCAACATGGCAGAAAGTACATCCGATCAGGGATTCCAGGAAAGAAAGTTGGCGAGAAGGCGCAGTCCGATACGGCCCGACTTTTCCGGGTGGAACTGCGTGGCGAAAACGTTGTCCCGCAAAACGGCCGCCGTGAACGTCGTGCCCGCGTAGTCAGAGGCGCCCACCGTGTACGGACCGGATTCCGCGTAGTAAGAGTGGACGAAATAGAACTCGGATTCGTCCGGCACGTCCCGCCAAAGCGCGTCCGTACCGGCGGCGGGAATTTGTTTCACCTGGTTCCAACCAATTTCCGGCACCTTCACGCGCACGTCGGCAGGACGGAACTTGCGTACACGGCCAGGCAACACGCCCAGCGTCTCGACACCGCCATCCTCCTCGCTATGCGCAAAGAGAATCTGCATCCCAACACAAATGCCCAGGAACGGGCGGCCGGACGCCGCGACGTCTTTGACAGCCTCGCCCAGCCCCGTTGTTTTCAGTGTGGCCATGGCGGAAGCGGCCGCGCCCACGCCGGGAAAAATAAGCCGATCGGCGGCGCGGACGACGTTGGGATCCGTGGCGACCACGGCATCGACGCCCAACGCGGCCAACGCAAGTTTGACACTCGTCAAATTGCCCGCATGGTAGTCGACAATCACTACACGTTGTGTGTTCATAGGCCGATTATTATATCAAACTCACGTGCGTTCAACTCACGAATCGTGGAAGACAAGCCCCTTCTCCGTCACGATGCGCGCGGCCGTCGGATACGCGAAGCACGGCGCCGTCGTGAGGATGTCCACGAACTTCTGCGCCTCGTACCGCGCCATGGGCAGATCATGCAACAGGTAGTTGCCGCAATTCACCGGCTGGGCGCCTGGCACGGGTCCGTCATAGGTCGCCAGATGCGTGAACGCGCGGACGAGTAGTGGACAAATCTCCTGCGGCGTCGGCCGCCCCTTGACGATGAGGTAGTTGCCCGTCAGACAGCCCATCGGACCCCAGTAGACGATGCGGTCTTTCCACTCCGCATCACTACGCAGAAACGTGGCGATCACGTGTTCAATCGTGTGGAGGGCGTTCGGATGGATGGCCGGCTCAACGTTCGGACGCTTCATGCGAACGTCAAACGTCGTCGCGAAATCGCCGCCGATTTCATCCGTGCGCGACACGTAGATGCCCGGTACAATGCGCGTGTGGTCTACCTGGAAACTGGGAATCAAATCCATTGTCAAATCCTTCTGCTTGCTCTTTTTCAGGGATGTCGTTCGCCCGCTTTTAGCCACGGGCGAGGAGTGCCGCCAAAACGCGCGGCGTTTCGTCGGCCAATGCGTCGAGCGCCTGCGCAAGGTGCGCGAGATATTGTTCCACGGTCGAACCGGATCCGTGGACGTCCGACACCGTTTTGTACGACACGCACGGTACGCCTGCGCGGGCCGCCACATGGGCGATCGCCGCGCCCTCCATGTCGCGCAGCGTAGCGTGAACGTCGTCCACGAGAAAACGGTGATCGATTTCACTCTCGTTGAAACGATCGCCCGTCCCCAGCACGGCGTCCGGCAAATCGCCAACCGTCAACAACGACAGTTCGCGCGTCTGATATTCGTTCAGCGTGCCGACTTGCGTCCCGTTGATCGCGGCGAGATCGAAGTCGTACTGCACGGCGGCGCGGACACGAAAACGGTCGGCCACGCGCATCGTCGGCACGAGGCCCCCCGCCACCCCCGCGTTCACGAGGACGTCCGCCCCTCGCGCCAATGCCAACTGGGCGCCGGCCGCCGCGTTCACCTTGCCCACGCCCGTCACAACCATCGCCACGGGCGTACCGTGGAAAGTGCCAGACACCACGCGCCGGCCGAACACCGTCTCTTCCGACACCACGCCCGTGAACGCCCGCGCCACGGCAGCGGCTTCGTTGTCCATCGCCACGACAAACACAGGGCGTTTGAATCGACCATTCGTTTCTTGTTGCATCTTCTTTTTTTTTTCCAAAACGCGACACCGCACATCAGACGATGCTGCGCCATTCCATGAAGTTCTTGACCGTCTCCGGGTCGTTGTGATCGAAAAACACGCTCGTCCGGCGATCTTCAGCCTTGATCCGCGCCATCTCATCGTCCGTCAAAACGAAATCGTCGATCTGCAGATTCTCAACCATGCGCTCACGGTGCGTTGACTTGGGGATGATCACGATGTCGCGCTGGTAGAGAAAACGCAATTCGACTTGCGCAACCGTGCGGCCATGCGCCTGGGCGATTTCCGTCAACACGGGATTCGTGAAGAAATTGTTTCGCCCTTCGGCCAACGGCCCCCAGGACATGAGCTGCGTACCAAATGCGTTCATGTATTCGGCATCCTTCCACCGCTGGTGGAAAATGTGCGTCTCCACTTGGTTGACGGCCGGCACGACATCCACGTTGCTTGCGAGGTCGATAAAATGGTTCGACTGGAAGTTGCTCACGCCGATGGCGCGAACTTTGCCGGCCTTGTACGCCTCTTCGAGCGCGCGGTAGGCGCCATAGTAATCGCAGAACGGCTGGTGCAAGAGCATGAGGTCGAGATAGTCCGTCCGCAGTTTGCGCAGACTTTCGTCAATGCTCGCTTTCGCCTTCTCGTAGCCATAACGACTGAGCCAGATTTTCGAGACGAGGAACACATCCTCGCGCGCGACGCCAGACGCCTGGATGCCCGCCCCCACGCCCTCCTCGTTGGAATAGCACTGCGCCGTGTCAATCAAGCGGTAGCCGACGTCCAGCGCATCGCATACGCACCGTGCCGTGTCCGCCAGCGGAATTTGGTAGACGCCGTAGCCCACAAGCGGCATTTCAACGCCGTTATTCAGTCTGACTTTTTTCATCGTCTTCTCCTTGCGTTCGTTTCGGACGATTCTAGCACATTCGCCCAGATGCGACAACCCGCAGTCACGTTTGGAGGTTCCCATTTTTTTGGGCTTGCGCAGCCTTGCGCCGGGTTGTATCATGCGGGCGACGAAAGCAACAACGCCGTTACGGCATCTGCTCGCAGACGATCTCTTCTAGGGCGTATAGTAGACGCGCTTCGCGTCCTGCAGCCGAATTTTCACTTGGCGCAACGTGAAAACCGCAACGCCGCCCTTTATTTACAGGGGGTTCTGCGATTTTCGTGCCCGAAAAATTGAGGACTCTCCAATCGATTCGCCCCCTTGACCCCGTTCAAGGACACCTGCTATAATATGACCCAACTCGGTCAAGTCACATAAAGGAGGCTCTATGGTTGCTGATATGCCAATACCGACGATGGTTCGTTCCATAGCGGAAGCGAAAGCGCACTTCTCGGCGATTGTCGACGAGGCAAGCGCAGGAAAGCAGTTTGTAATCTGCCGTGCCGGGCGTCCGCTTGTCGTGGTTACGCGGTATGTGCAAAGCGCCCCGAAGCGCCAGCCCGGTTCGCTCAAGGGGAAGATTGACATCGCCGAAGACTTTGACGCATTGCCAGATGGCTTTGAGGAGGCGTTTGGATGAGATACCTTCTCGACACCCATGTTGTGCTGTGGTGGTATCTTGATTCGCCGCAGCTCAAGCCCGTGCATCGGCGGCTCATTTCGAGCCTTGACAACGAGATCTATGTCAGCGTGGCGGTGATATGGGAAATTGAAGTCAAGCGCCGAAACGGCAAGCTGAATTGCCCGCCTGATATGCTGGAGCGAATCAAAGCGGACGGATTCAAGATTCTTCCCATTGCCGCCGAACATCTTGTCCCGTTGCGTACAATCCCGCCTATCCACAACGATCCGTTTGATCGCATAATGGTATGCCAGTCCATGGTCGAAAACATCCCGCTCATCTCCTATGACAAAAATGTAAACGCCTATTTCGCCTAACAGACGCCAAGCGGGCGGTGGCATTTGCACACCTTTATCAGCCAAGCGCGCTTCCGTCGTTCCTAACGTATGCCGTTGTTCTGTCGTTGCCGACTTTGCGGATCGATCCATCGTCCAGCATGGCTTTGAGCGTCAATTCGACCATTTCAACGCTGATGTCAGGGCATTTGGCGAGGACGTCCTTCTTGGAAACCTTGCCAAGCGTCATGTCGAAAACGGCTCGGATGCGGTCGGCGCTCTGCCGCTAGAATCGGTTTCCTCTATTACATTGTCGTTCAGTTTCCAATGTCCGCCCATCCGCAGATGGAGCAGAAGCGCTCGTGCGTGGAACGTCTGGAGATGTTTTGAAACTTTGCGAAGCACTCGCGTCTCTCAGTGGAGTTCGGCGATTTTCGTGCCCGAAAAATCGGGGAATCTCCAAGCAGTCACGGCCATGAACGAAAACAAGGCGCGGCAGATGCCGCGCCTTGTGCGAGAAAACGGAAGTCCGATCTACTTCTTCGCCTCAGCCTTCTTGGGTTCAACTTTCGGCGCCGCCGCATCCGCCTTCGCGTCATCCTTCTTCGGCTCTTCTTTCGCCTTCACAAGGTCTTTGCGCGTCTTGGAGAAGTTGTCCGCGCTGTAGGAGCTCACGGAGTACGTCCACGCGCCGACCTTCGCGTTGAAGTCCTTGACGGCCTGTTCGAGTTTCGCGTTCTCGGTGGCGTTCGTGCCGGCTGCCTTGAACGAGGCCGCCAGCTTCACCCAGCGATCCGTCCCCTTCGCCACGCCGCCGACGGTGGCGGTGTACGTCTGGCCGTTCTTGAGCGTGGCCGTGTAGACGGCGCCCGTCGTCAGACCGAGGTCTTTCGCGGCGAGTTTCGGATCGGCGACGCCCGTGAAGTCCAGATAGGACAACGCGGAATCGAGCGAATACGTCTTCGACGTGTCCAGCTCCTCCTTCGGGCCGAGGCCTTCGAGCGTCCACGTGGAATCCTTGCGCGTGAGCTTCACAGCCGTGCCGTCTTTCGCATAGGAGACGGCGGCGACGTCGGACGCGGGCACGGACGCAATGCGCGTATCCGCCCACTTCCGAGGATCGCCGTCGAATGCATCCAGCGTCTCCTTCACGAGCACGGTCTTGTCGGCGAACTTGATGTAGCGTCCGTCCGGATAACCTCCGCCGCCGAACTGCGCGGCCTGTCCCCGCGGTTTGCTCATGTGCGCGTCGCCCATTTCCAACGCGGCCAGCGACTTGCCTGCGGCGTTTTGAAGATCGACGCGCACGGGCTTGTCGATCGTCTTGCCATGCGCCACCTGGCCGACCTTGAGATCCTGAAGCTTCAGGATGTTCTCACGGATCTTCGCCACGTCCGCCGGATAGCCGTAGAGGGATTCGATTTTCCAACCGGCATCGGAGGCGGCGAGGACGACCTTCTTGTCCCCGCCGATTTCCACGCGGGCGATGTCCGCCAATTTGAACGCGGGCAAAACCTGCCGCCCCACGAGGGACGGCGCTTTCATGTGCTTCGACGACGACGTGACGTAGGCGACGCCCCCCAGCACGACGGCCGCGCCCGCCAGGATCACGAGATTCTTGCTTGTCATTTGAAATTCCTTTTCGTTGTTGCGGAATGTCCCCTCGCCCGCATCAGCGGCGGCGGCGACGGAGACCGTGAACGACGCCAAACGCGATCACCAGCAGCGGCACAAGGCAGATGTTGAGGACTTTGAGCGTGAGGCCCAGACGATCGATGTCACCCGTGAGTTCCTTGCGGACGTTCTTGAGCTGACGACGCGTGTCGGCCTGCGCCTTACGCAGTTTCGCGATTTCCTCCTGCTGTTCCTGCGAGAGGAGCAGACGTTCACCGCCCGTCTTCTGCTTCTGGAGCGCGGCCAGGCGCTGCTGCGTCTGTTCAAGCTGAGCCTGGAACTCCTCTTCCTTCGCCTGCCATTTCGCGAGGGCCTTCGCCTCCAGGGCGTCGACCTTCTCGAACGGCCGGTTCGACGGCCCGCGCGAACGGATGCCGATGAGTTCCTCACGCCCGGCGTACTGTTCGATCACGTTGGAGAAGAGCACGAGGTTGTCGTTGATCGGCTGGGCGATCGGCCCGAAGAGCGTGTTCATGACCTGCACGCAGAACTCGTCCGCGAGGAAGTCCGAATCGCCGAACAGCACGACGGTGCCCTTGCCTTCCGCGACGACCTTCGGCACGGCGTTCGTGGAACCCTCCACGAAATCCGGCCCCTTCGGGAACGCCGTCTTGAACGTGCCGGCCAGACGGGCGGCGAGCACGCGGCGGACGCCGTCGGGCTTCATTTCCTTGCGCATCGCCCCCATGCCGAACTGGACGCCCGCGCGGTCGACGAGACAGGCGTCCGCTTCAGACGACTGGATCAGCGGCTCGAACGTCAGACCGTCCTTGCCCGTGAAGGAGAACGCGCCCGCGAACGGGAACATGACCTGCGTGAGATCGGCGACGAGGATGTCCTTCTTGTCGACGTTCTTCGCGCCGAGGGAGAGGAACGCCGGATTCTCTTCGGCACGGCCGTTGCCCGCGTTGAGCTTCGTGGCCGCCGCGAGGTCTGCGACGATTTTCGACGTGTCGAACGAGACGCCCCAGGCGTCGAACAACTTGCCGAGCGTGGAGGGGCCGTCCTGCCCGCCCATCTGCATCATCATCGGGTTCTGCTGCTGACGCTGCGCGATCATGTCCATGACCGAGAACGGATCCACACAGGCGATCAGGCGGCCGCCGCGAATGACGAACTGGTCGATGGCGAAGAGGGCCTTTTCGTTGAGATCCTTCGCATGGAGGACGATGAGCGCCTTCACGTCGGCGTCGATCGTCTCCGCCGTCGTCGGAATCTCGCGGACGTCATAGTCCTTCTTGAGTTCCGTAAACGCGGCCCAGCCTTGCGGCGGCTTCTGACGCTGCATCTGCATCATCGGGTTCATCGCCTGTCCGAGAACGCCCGGAATGGACGTCATCACGCCGACGACCGGACGTTCCGGCCAGGCGACGCGCGTGACGAGGCGCGTGACGTCGTATTCAAGCGTCGATTCGGTTTTCGGACTGAACCGCGCCAGCGTCTCTTCGCGGTCGCCGCACACGGCCACAAGGCCGAAATAGACGGGCTGGCCGAACGGGTTGACGTTCTGCGGTTCCACGCCGTAGCGCTGCGCCCACTCTTCCGCGTCGGAATCCGGCTTCGGATCGTACGCTTCAAGGACGAGGTGGCCGTTGCCGGCGCGTTCGTATTCCTTGAGGAGGTTCTGCACCTGCTGCGCGTACGTTTTCAGCGGCATCGGCATGTCGGCCGACGACGTGCTGAAGTAGAACTTGAGCGTGACGTCGTTTTCGAGTTTGCCGAGGACGGCCTTGGAACCGTTCGAGAGCGTGTAGAGACGTTCGCCCGTCATGTCGACACGCAGCGGCAGACTGGAGAGGATCAGGTTGGCCGCACCGACGATTGCGGCGACGGCAACGAGACCGATGATTCCATTGAGTTTCTTGTTCATTTTCTCAAATCCTTCCTATCAGGAGGCCTTGCGGCTGTCGGTAACGACCTGCGCGGCGGTCAGCATGAACGCCATCACGCCCACGTAGTAGCCAATGTCGGCGAAATCGATCATGCCGCGCCGCATCGCGTCGAAATGCGAGAGGAGCGAGCAGGACGCCACGGCGTTGACGACGCCCGACGGAACGCCCCAGTTGGCGACCGCGTTCACCACGGGGTCGAAACCGATGATCAGCATCAGGAACGTCACGGCCAACGCAATGACGAAACCGATCACCTGACTACGCGAGAGCGACGAGGCGAAGACGCCAATCGCCGTCGCGGCGCCGGCGAGGAGGAAACTCCCCAGATAACCGCAGAACACCGCGCCGAAATCCGGCTGGCCCAGCCACGCGGCCGTAACCACGACCGGGAACGTGAGCGCCAAACCAATGCCGATGAACGCCCACGCGGCAAGAAACTTGCCGACGAGCGCCTCCCAGAGGGTGACGGGCAGGGTCAGCAGCAGTTCGATCGTACCGTTGCGCCGCTCTTCCGCCCACGAGCCCATCGTGGCGGCCGGCACCAGCAACAGATACATCCACGGATGCCAGAAGAAGAACGGCGTCAAGTCCGCCTGACGGCGTTCGTAGAACATCGCCACGCCGAACGTCAAGAATCCGGCGAGCACGAGGAACGCCACGAGGAACACGTACGCCACGGGCGAATCGAAATAGCTTTTGAATTCGCGGGCGAAGACCGTTTTGATTTTACCGCAGGGACACATGGTTATTTGCCCTCCTGATCCATGGTGAGGTGATAGAAGGCGCCGGCAAGGTCACCCTTGCCGCTCGGATCGTGCGCCCGCAACTCGGCCGGCGTCCCGTTGGCCTTGATTTCGCCGCCGGCGATGATGATCGCGCGCGTACAGACGGCATCCACTTCCTCCAGAATGTGCGTGGAGATGATAATCGCCTTGCCCTTGGCGGCCATGGCCTTGATCAAGTTGCGCACTTCGCGCTTCTGGTTCGGGTCCAGACCATCCGTCGGCTCGTCCATGATGAGCACCTGCGGATCATGCAGAATGGCCTGCGCGAAACACGTACGCTGACGATAGCCCTTGGACAGCGTTTCAATCGTCTGGTTGACGACCTTCGCGAGATTCGCCTCCTGGATGGCGGCCGCGACCCGACGGCCGACTTCCGCGCCCGTGTAGCCGCGAATCTTCGCAATGAACGTGAGGAAGTCCGTCACGGTCATCGCCCGGTAACTGGGCGCGGCTTCCGGCAGATAGCCGAAACTCGCCTTGGCCCCAATCGGATCGGACACGATGTCGTGCCCGCAAATGACGGCCGTGCCCTCGGTGGGCGGGATGAACCCGGTAATCATCCGCATCGTGGTCGATTTACCAGCGCCGTTCGGCCCCAGGAATCCCAACACCTCGCCTTTCTTCACGGTGAAGGATATGCCCTTCACCGCCGGAAAGTCCCCGAAGTTCTTCTTCAGGCCTTTGACTTCAAGCAGGATCTCTTCTTGCATGGTTGTTTGCCTTAGTTTGTTCATTCAACAATGGGATTAGTATATCATTTCTTTGTTAGGCAAGTGTTATGCGACGGGGTGCCGACAAAAACAGGAAAGTCGCACTATCTCGTGGCGCAGTTTCTGACAAGGGGAGACCGCATATG
>CAZTHR010000024.1:0-14773 GCA_964613265.1 uncultured Lentisphaeraceae bacterium
GTCGTGCGTTCTATCTCCGTAACGGCTTTCAGGAAACGGGCTGGTTCATTTCCTACAACAACATCGATTTTGAAATCGTCAGTGCGGACGGCCATCTCGACCTTGAGAAATACAAGGCGCTCATGTTGACGCTTGAAATCGAGCATTTCCACCCGCGCTATTTTCGCAAAGACGCCGCGATAGATTGGTCAGGTGTTGTTGGATCCTGACATCCGTATTCGTTCGTCGCCATTCGTGACAAGTTTCATGCTCTCCATGATGCCAACGGTGTCCGGTATTTGACGAACGGCATCTCGAAATCCGGACACGGGTTTCAAAAGAGTGTCCACTATTATAACGAACCACGACTTTCCGTTTTCTGCAAAACGTGTCGCGGCCTTCACGCGCTTTTGTGGTACAATGTTCGCTCATGGAAGGAACAGGACGAACATGAAACGAACGATGCTGGGACTTGGAATCGGCGCGGTCTGCTGGGCGCAGGCCGCCGTCACGTTGCCGGATCTTTTCGGCGACCACGCCATCGTGCAGCGGGCGGCCGATACGGCTGTCTGGGGGCGTGAGACGCCGGGTGGGCGCGTCGTGGTGGAACTCGGCGGCGTGACCGCGACGGCGACGGCCGGGGACGACGGCTGGTGGCGGGCGTCGCTCGACACGCGCCAGCTTGCGGACGGCCCGTTCGATCTCCGCGTGAAAGGTGCCGCGAACGAGGTCGTTTCAAAGGACATTCTCGTGGGCGAGGTCTGGCTTGCGGCCGGGCAGAGCAACATGGAGTTTACGATGAAGGGCGGTTTCGGGGCGGTCTGGGACTGGGAGGCGCGTGCGAAGACGTGCGCAAATCGTCCGATCCGAATGTTCCGCGCCGTCCACGGACGTGCATCCGCGCCCGTCAAAGGGGACGCACGAGGTATTTGGCGCGTGATCGATCCGACGAATCTTGGCGCCGTCACGGCTGTGGGCTATTCGTTCATCGACACGGTGCAGAAACGCCTCGGCGGTGCGGCGGGCGTGGTGGACATTTCCTGGAGCGGGACGCGCTGCTGGGCTTGGATGAGCCGTGCGCGGATCGATTCTGTGCCCGAACTGAAGGCCGAGCGGATTCGGCAGGAGGAACAGACGGCGAAGGGCGTCACGGTGCCCAAGCCCGTCGTGATGTGCTGGAACAACCAGTTCTATCCCGTGTCGCAGATGAGTCTGCGCGGTGTAATCTGGTACCAGGGTTGTTGCGATTCGGGACTGCCCGACGGCATCCACACGTATCCAAAATGGTTGGCGCTGATGGTCGACGAATGGCGCACGGAGATGAAGAAGCCGAACCTGCCGTTCCTCTACTGCCAACTCGCCGGCTGGCAGCGGCCCGCCGCGACGCCGGACGCGAATCCGGGCGCGGCGAAACTGCGCGAAGGGCAGCGTCGCGCCCAGCGGACGATTCCGCACAGCGCGATGGCCGTCATCCTCGATGAAAGCGAGTATGAAATCCACGGTCGCGGCAAGGGCGTGGCGGGCGATCGTCTTGCCGCGCTCGCGCTGAACCGCGTCTACGGTCAGACGGATGTTCCGTGCCAATCGCCCGATTTTCAATCGGCCCAGTTTGGGACCGATGCCGCCACACTCGTGTTCGCGACGGAAGGGCAGAAGCTGGTGGCGCATCCCATCCGCACGTCCTTCACGTGGAATGCGAAGTCGAATAACGTCATCCGCGTGGAACGTCGATCCTCGCCGACGAGTTCGCTGGAAGGGTTCACGATTCGCGACGGCGACGGCCGTTGGCATTGGGCCGACGCGCAGATCACGGGCGCTGCGACGGTGAAGGTGTGGGCGAAGGACGCGAAGAACCCCACGGCCGTCCGTTATGCTTGGGGAATGCAGGGCTTCGGCAACCTCTACAACGCGGCCGGATTCCCCGCGTCCCCCTTTACGACGGAAGATTGACGGCCTTGAACCGTCCGATGATTTTTTATAGTATGCAGTGACAACGATTGAACCTTGGAGAACCGAATGAAACGGAGAGACTTTCTGAAGATGTCCGCCGCGTTGGCGACAACGGCGGCGGCGTGGCCCCGGAATCTGGTGGCGCAAAGCGCCACGGACGCGGCGGCGTTCAAAACAAAGCTGAAAAAGGCGCTGATTCGTCCGCGCCTGACGGAGTCCGTCGCGAAGGACGTGCGGGCCGCCGGATTCCCCGGCGTCGAATTGCAGGACAAGAGCGCGACGATTATCGAAGCGCGTGTGGCGCGGCGGTTGGCCGAGGATCTGGGGTTGCAGATCCATTCGTTCATGGGCGGCTGGTTCGATTTCAACGCGCCCGACCCTGCCACGCGGAAAGCCGCGTTGGAGACGGCCAAGGCGAATCTGCGCCTGACGCAGGCCTACGGCGCGTCCGTGATGCTCATCGTCCCCGCCCGCGTCGGCGGTCTGCCCATGCCCAAACCCTCCCAGTTCAAAATTGCTTTCGATCCGCAGACGCTCATGGTCTCACGTGCGGCGGACGGTGATTTCCCCGCGTACGTGAAGGCGCAGAACGACGCCACGCGCTACGTGCAGGACGCAATGGCGGAACTTGCGCCTTACGCGGCCGATCTCGGCGTGATCATCGGGCTTGAAAATGTCTGGAACAACCTTTGGGTGTTGCCGGATTTTGCGGCGGCGTTCATCCGTTCCTTCCGCAATCCGTGGATCAAGGCGTACCTCGACATGGGCAATCATGTACGCTATGCGCCGACGGAGAAGTGGATCGCGGCGTTGTCCGACCAAATCGTCAAACTCCACATCAAGGACTTCAAGATCGACCGTGCGAAGGAACGCGAGGGCGATTTCGTCCGTATCGGCGACGGTTCGATCGACTGGAAGAGCGTCCGCCGCGCGTTGGAGGCCGTGAATTACAACGGTTGGGTCTCCATCGAAAGTTTTGGCTGGACGGATGCCCAGCATTCGGACATCATGGATCGTTTCTTCCAGGGGACGCTTTAACTTCCCTGCATGAACCCGAAGGGCGCGGGAATCGTTCAATCCCGTGACGTTGAAAAAATCCACGCATAGATTCCGATGCCGCCAGTCGGCGTTTACGCTCGTTGAGCTGATGCTCGCCGTGGCGATTGTGTCCGTCGTGGCGGCCGTGGCGGTCGTGCGGTGTGCCCATGCGGCGCGGCGCGCGCGTCAGGTCGCCGCCGAGGCGGATTTGCGGACGTTGCGCACGGCATTTCAGGCACCGGACGGCGGTTATCTCCACGACTTGTCGGGTATCCCCGGTTTCTCGCCGGGCTATCTGCGTATCGCCAATCTCTTCATTGCCACGAACGTCTTTGGAACGAAGATCGTGTCCGCCAACGCCTACGGGACGCAGACGCGCGGCATCCGCCTCGATGACGATGCGTCCGAGGCGACGTGCCAGGCGGAGGGGCGGGCGCGGTCTGCGGCGTTCACGTCGTGGGACGCCGCTCGGATGCGCGGCTGGCGCGGCCCCTACGTGAACGCTGCGCCCGGACGTTTCCCCGCCGCAGACGATACGCGCTTCGTCGGCGACGCGACGTTCGCCGTGCGCGGCTTCTTTCCGCGTCTGGATCATCTGCGCCTGCCCGCCGCGTTCAAGGACGTCGCCCGCGCATCCGTCTACGGATTCGTCGGCGAGCCCGCGCTTCTCGACCCGTGGGGCAATCCGTACGTCGTCCAGATTCCACCGCCGCAGGCCTTTCCGGGCGTTACGAACGTGGCGGACGAAACGCGCTTCCACTATGCGCGGCTCGTCTCCGCCGGGCCGGACGGGCGTCTCGACACGCCGTGCTACGGCGCGAACACGACGAACTTCTGGGGCGCGAGCGGTTGGACGGAGCGGATGCGCCGTCTCGCGCGTCAGGCGGGGTTGATCGATGCGACGAACCGCGTGGCGCGGGGCGACGATCTCGTCCTCTTTTTCAACCGCAACGACGTCGACGAAGGCGAGGAGGCGCATTGAAACGGGGTTTTACGCTCATCGAACTCGTCGTGGTGCTGACGGTGCTGGCACTTCTGACGCATTTGGCCGTTCGCGAACTGGGGCGTGTCCAGCGGGCGCATCTAGGCAAACGTGCGGGTGAACAATTGGAGGCGGTCCGTGACGCCGTGTGGCGGATGGACGGTGGCGCGGACGAGCCGACGGGGTTTCTCGTCGACATGGGACGTCTGCCACGCGCCGTGGCGGAGACGAACGAACAGGGGCGCACGGTGTTGACGCTTGCGGAACTGTGGCGGCGACCAGCGGGCTTGCCGGTGTTCGGCTTGCGGCGGGCGAATGCCTCCAACCTTGTCGTCTCGGCCGCCGTGAAGGCCGATTTGGCGGACGGCGACATCCGCATTCCCTGCGGTTGGCGTGGGCCGTACGTGCGTCTGCCGTTCGGCGGGACGCGCCTGTTCGATCCGTGGGGCAATCCAATGGAGACGCCGGACGATGCGGGGTTCGCGCGGTTGACGACGACGAATGGCGTGGCGCTCGGAACGGCGGGGCAGCCCGTTGGATGTCTGCGCCACTTCGGCGCGGATGCACGACCCGACGCGTCGGTGACGCCGGCCGACGACGCGGCGCGGGACATGGAGGTCGTGCTGGGGGCGGACGGACGGCTCTCCAATTCGCTGGGACTGACGATTTCGTTTCGCGGCGCCGACGGTCCCAAGGGCGTGATTGATGCGGTGGCGGGCGATTCCCAGCTTCGCTGGTACATGCCCTGCGGCGGCGCAATTACGGGCGGCGTCCACAACCTCGTGTTGCGCGATGAATCGGTGCGGCTGTTGACGCTCGACGGATTGCCGCCCGGTGTCTGTACGCTCGTCGTCACCGTCGCGAAACGAAAACGGGCGGTCACGCGCGTCGTAGTCCCGCCCGGCGGGCGGCAGGTCGATTTGAAGGTTTTTGTTCCGGACGTTCCATGAAGAAGAAAATCCTATCTGAACACGTGCTGGCCACGCCGGCGTGTTTCCGTCAGCGCGTGAATTTGCCGGCCGCGCAAGTAGACGGTCTCTCGCCGGACGAACTGGCGGCGGCGCTCGGCTACGAGGTCGAGCCGTTCAGTGGCATTCCCCGCGCCGAGGGCGTGTTGGCGTGGAAGCCCATGGGCGGACCGGATGCCACGCGGCGCGTGTTCGACGTCGTCCAGATCCGCCGCACCGACCTCGCGAAGGTCGTGGCGGAAGGGCGCAAGGCGAAGCGGACAGTTCGCGCCGTCACGGCGCCGCCCGAAACGGCGATTGGCGAGACGATTGACGTTCTGCCGTGGATCGTTCTGGCGCGTTCGGGCGCGTTCGCGGGGCTTTTCCGCCATCCGGGCGCGTGGTGGGGCGCGGCGTGTATGGTCGCCGCCGTCGTGCTGGCGGGGGATTACGTGCAGATTCGCCGGGAGACGGCTACGTTGCGTGAACAGGTTTTCGTACAACGGCGTTTGCAAGGCGAAAAGGATGCGCTGAACCGCAAACTCGACGATCTTCGGCGAGAGTTGAAGACGTGCCAGGAGACGTGGGAACGTGCGGCGAACGCCCAGCGCGATGTGACGGCACTCCGCGCCGCGTGGAGGGATTTGCTGGCGGCGGTGTCGGATGCCTGTCGGGACGAAGTTGTCGTGAAGGAAATCCGCGCGACCGGACCGTTTGCGATGGAACTTGCGGGCGTGGCGCTTTCCGCCGAGGCGGCGGGGCGGATGGTCGTGCGTCTGACGAATGCCTTGCAGCGTGCACGGACGGGCTGGCGCGTCCAACCGGGGCGCGTGGATGCGGCGGCGGCCGGCGGCACGGTCGCGTTCACGTGCGCATTCGCGTTCGATTTGGACACCGCGCGCACGGCACAAACGACAGCCGAGGAGGTGGCACATGATTGAAGTCGGAACGAAAGACAAGATTTTCGTCGCACTGGCCTTGCCGTTGGCCGTGTTTGCGGGCTTCGTCTTTTTCGTGCGGTCGCCGGCGGTGAAGACGCGGACCGCATTGACGGAGGAGCGGCAACGACTGCCGGATCCCGATCTCTTCCCAATCGAGCGGCGAAATCTCGCGAACCGTGTGACGGAGACGGAGAAGGAACTTGCGGCGGCGCGGGCGCGGAAGCCCGTCGCGGCGGCGGTGACGGGCGATGCCGCCGCGTCCGTGGCCGATCGGCAGGATGCCGTGTTCGCCGCGCTTTCGCAACAGGGCGTACGGCTCGTGCGCGTTGCCGCTGGCGAGGGTACGGATCCTGGTGTGGCCGGGGAGGTGGATCGTGCCGCCCGCGCGTTGCGGGAGACGGGCGTCCGTCCCGAACCCGTCGAACGCCGGTTCGTCGTGGAGGCCGCCTATCCGGATTTCGTGGCGGCGCTGGAGGCGTTCGTTTCAACGCGTGCGCCGGTCGTCCCCGCCGCCGTGTCGATGACGACGCAGGGGCGCGTCTGTCGCTGGGAGTTCACGCTATGGCTTTGAGTCAGCTGTTGCAGAATTTGTTCGCCCACTGCGAGGCGACAGGCGCGAGCGACATCCATCTCGCCTGTGGGCAGATACCGCGCTTTCGTTTGGAAGGTTCGCTCGTGCCGCATCCCGCGTTTGCGGCGTTGAACGTCGAGCAGGTCGACGCCGTGGCCATGGAACTGGGGCTGGAGACGCTGCCTGTCGGGTGTCCTGACGGCACGGAGCGCGTTCGGTTGACGCTCTTGCGCGAGGGCGCGATTGACGGGGCGATTACGTCGCAGAGCGGTTTCCGTTATCGGTTCAACACGTTCCGCGAAGCGGGGCAGACGGCGGTGGCGTTGCGGCGGCTCGATTTGGGGTTTCGATCGTTGGCGGAACTGGGTCTGCCGCCGCAGTTGGAAGGGCTGTGCGCGTTGCAGAACGGGCTTGTCATCGTGACGGGGCCGACGGGGAGCGGCAAATCGACGACATTGGCCACGCTCATCGACCACATCAACCAGACGCGGCGCGGACACATCATCACGATCGAGGATCCTATCGAGTATGTCCACGCCTCGGCGTCTTGTCTTGTGCATCAGCGCCAGATCGGCCGCGACGCGAAGAGTTTCAACGACGCGCTTGTGGAATCGTTGCGGCAGGATCCCGATGTGATTCTCGTGGGCGAGATTCGCGATTTGCAGACGATTCGTACGGCGATCACGGCGGCGGAAACGGGGCATCTTGTGTTTACGACGTTGCACGCGGGCGATAGCGTCGGCGCGGTGGAACGTCTTGTGGCCGTCTTCCCGGCGGAGGAGCAGAACGGCATTCGGCATCAGCTGGCGCTTGTGTTGCGGGGAATTTTCGCCCAGCGGCTCGTGCCGGCGCGAACGGGCGGCCGTGTGGCGGTGTGCGAATTGCTGTTGAACACGACGGCGGTGGCCAACTTGATCGTCACGGGACGGTCGGCGCAGATCTATTCGGCGTTGGAGACCGGCCAGCCGCTCGGCATGTTGCCGCTCGATCAGTCGATTGCCGAACTCCTTGTGGCGGGCCGCATTTCTGACGCGACTGCGCAGGCGCTTGCGCACAATCCAGAATCCCTGCGCCGCCGTGTTCGTCCGAAAATTGCGAGGGTTTGACGTAATATGGATATTGCCGCCAAGATGACACAACTAGAAAGGTGGCAGTATGGCGAACAAGCGGACATATAGGTGATGGATGGTCCATGCGGTTTGGTATGTGGTGTTTTGCGGCGCGACGGCCATCAGGTCGGCGGGCAGCAGATTGGCGAGAAGGGCTGCTTCGCGTAGTGGCAAAAACATAGAGGACGAGATGTGCTACACTATTGCACATGAGATTTTCCCTGCTTGGAGTGGCTTTTGCCGCAACGGTCGCCGCGTGGTCTGCGTACGCCCTTCCGGCGGTTCGTCCTGTGCTGCCGCCGGTTGAACACGTCGACACGGAGACCGTGACGAACGTGCCGTTCACGGCGTGGGAACGGGGGCTGCGTACGTTCAGGTTCGACCTCGTGTTCACTGGTACGGCGTCGAACAATGTCGAGATGGCGTTCGGCACGGACGCGGACGGCGACGGAGCGCTCTCCGATGGCGAGGTCGACGTGCGGGCGGGATGGGACTGCGGCGAGCTGTTCATCTGCGACAACGCGACGGGACAGCGGGTGGCGGAGGCCGCGGACGAAGGCGTGAACGCCTTTTCGTGCGTCTGCGAGATGCATTCGAGCGGGCGGCTCGTCGGCGTCGCGTTCACGAACAACGGCTCGGCTGTCTTTCCCGACCTCGCCGCCGCGAAACCGACATGGCTTCACTCATCGCGCTGGGACGTGGTTCGTCTTGTCGGACGTGGCGAAAACGCGCGCGCGGGAGAGTGGTTTTCCGCGAAGACAGCCCCGTTCGGCCTCTGTTTCCAGTTGAGGTGAAGGCATGGCTGACGTCGCATCGCTGCATGATTCATTCGGACGGATCGTCCAGATGCTGTGCCTCTGTGCGCTGCCGGTCGTCGTGTGGGCGTTCGGCATGGCCTGGATGCATGAACGCGGCATATGGCTCTTGAGGCGGGTCTACGGGGCGTTCCGGACTGGACGCGGCTGCCTTTTGGCAATCGCCGTCGCCGCGCTTGTCGCCTGGGCCGGCAAGAAGCCTGTCCAGGGGCCGTCTTCGTCGCAGGGGCTTGGACTCGCCCCCGTGTCAGGGCAGTTGCGGCAGTCTGACGATGGTGTTCTGTCGGACGAACCTGGCCTTGAAGGCGACGGTGGGACGGCGACAGACGAGACAGCCGTCGCCGTCGGCGAATTCGCGGCCGAGTCCATTGTGACGAACGCCGTCCATGACTTCTCGCCGCCGCCGAACGCCGTCGTGTGTGGGAAGTGGCTTCGACGCGGCGCGGCGCGGGACTGGTTCCGCGTCACGAACGACCTCGCGTGGGCCTTCCCGTTCGGAACGTCCGTTATCCGCCGCATCACGGTCTCCTCGACGGGCGCGGTAATCGTCCATTCGAATTTCGAGGTGGCGACGAACGCGGACGAGCGCCTCCTGCGCGAGGTGTTCGACCCGTGTCGTGCCGTTCCGACGGACACCGCCCTACTGGCGCCCTTGCGCACCATCCTGGGCATTGTGCCCACGTGTAATTGGAATCGGGCGGCGGGGCTGGAGAGTTTCTTCTGGTCGGCCTCGACGCCGTCCAACACCCTCCTCTTGACTTGGAAGGACGTCTTATTCGGACGTTCGTCGGAGAAGCCGATTTCGCTTCAGGTCGAGCTGATGCCCAGCGGGCGCTTCCGCTTCGCCTATGACCTCAGGTCGCTCACGGCAGACGATCTCGCGACGAATGTCCTCGCGGGGGCATTCTGTGGCGAATGCCGCGTGACCGTCGCGCCGCCGCCGGGCGTCGTGTCTGTTATCGACTTCCACGTTGCGCACCCCGTGGACACGGACAATGACGGACTGAACGACGCGGAGGAGATGTTGCACGGCACGGATCCGGAATTGCCGGACACGGACGGGGACGGGGTAGAAGACTGCAACGAGGTGCGGAGGGGCACGAATCCGGCCGACCCCGACACGGACGCGGATGGCCTTTCGGATGGCGAGGAGGTCGCGCTTGGCACGAATCCGCGCGTCGTCGATTCGGACGGTGACGGACTCGGCGACGGCCTTGAAGTGGAGGTGTACGGAAGCGATCCGTTCGCCGTCGATTCGGATGGCGATGGCCTCGGAGACGCGGCGGAGGTGTTGGCCGGGACATCGCCTGTTCTTGCCGACACGGATGGCGACGGACTTTCCGATTCGGCGGAACAGACCGTCGGCACGAATCCGCTTTTGAAGGACACGGATGGCGACGGCGCGACGGACGGCGAGGAGGTTGCGGCGGGCTCCAATCCGCTTGTCAGGGATACGGATGGCGACGGACTGCTGGATGGAGTGGAACTGAATGTGGGTTCGTCACCGGTTCTCGTGGACACGGACGGCGACGGACTGACCGATTCGGAAGAGGTGGCACTGGGGACAGACCCCGCGTCTGCCGACACGGACAGCGACGGAATCCTGGATTTTGACGAGGCGGACTGTCTCGCCGTGCGTTCGGCGGAATGGCTGGACATCCCCTGCGGAACGGCACTCATGGAATGTCCGGACGGTAACGCCGTCCATTACGGGCTCGTCACGACGAACCTTTGGGTGCCAGTGTCCATTGGCGGGAAAGTCTACGATCGTGTCATTATCGATTTGAATGGACGCGTCCATCTCGTCCCGACGAACGGAGTTCCCACCCTCTACAGTTCCTCAGGCTGGAATCCAGATCCTGCCGGCATCGCACCGGAGGCGGACGACATCATTGTCGCCGGTTTTTGGGACGATCTCGTCCTGCGACCGTATCTCGGTTCGAAGGTTCTTCTTGCCGGATGCCCATCGAACGGCTGCACTGTCATCCAGTACGAGAACGTGGGCATCAACAACGCCAGCGGCACGAATGCCTGCATAACGTTCCAGATCGTTCTGGGCGGCGACACGAACTTCCCGATCCGCGTCAACTACCATGAGCTCGTCACAAACGAGTACTTCTACGCGACGCCGACGCTGGGCGTGGTCAACCGAGGACGTTTTGATTTCCGCAATCACGCGCGGTGTCAGCGGTTGGTCTACGCCTACCGAGACATCTCGGATTTTGCGACGCCGCTTTCGCTTGGCTATCGTCTTGGCACGGGCACGGATCCTCGGCGCGCGGACACGGATGGCGACGGCTTGAAGGACGGAGCCGAATTCAACGTGGGGACAAGCCCCTGGAATCCCGATTGCGACGGGGACGGACTGCCGGACGGGAAGGAGATCGACGTCGGGACTGATTCGCTTGATGCTGACACCGACGGCGACGGAATGCCGGACGGCTGGGAGGTGAAGTACGGCCTTAATCCGCTCCGGGACGACGCCGCGCACCATGCCGATTCGGACGGACTCACGAACCTGCGCGAATATCAGTTGGGGACAGACCCGACTAAAAACGACACCGACGGCGACGGACTGGCCGACGGCGTCGAGGTTGGTTACGGCACTTCACCGGTCAAGGCCGACACGGACGGCGACGGATTGAGCGATTGTGCGGAACGCCAGGGAGGCACGTCTGCGACGAACGCCGACACGGACGGAGACGGACTGCCGGACGGATGGGAAGTCGCGCACAACCTCGATGCGACCTCAGGCGCCAGTGCCTCCGGCGCGTCCGGCGACCCCGACGGCGACGGGCTGACAAACTTTGAGGAATATCGGTTTGACACCAATCCCTGCAATCCCGACACGGACGGCGACGGCATTCCAGATGGTGAGGAGGCGGGCTACACGCAAACGACGACATCCGAAGTGGAATGGGCTTCGACGACGAACGGTTGGGCGGCGGTCGAGCCGGTGTTCCGCGATGAGTCCAATGTGCCAGGCTTCGCGTACTACGACTGCAGTGGAGACGAACTGTATGTCGATGATGAAGCCATGGTCGATTTCGTCGTCCAGGCCAACGGCATTGTCTTTCTCAACACCGACGATCATTACGAGGACTGGCTGATCGACGACGAGCCATCTCCGCTCGCGTCGTACTATCAGTCAAACGCCGCGCTTCTGCTTGCGCCGTGCTGGGTCGATCCTGGCCTGTCAAACGACCTTTCTTCCGTCCGCGTTTTGCGCCGCGTACACGGGGTCGAGACGTTCTTCGTAGTCCAGTACGAGGGGCTGAAACTGTCGGACGCCGAAGCCGATACGCTGTCCGTCCAGACCGTCCTTTCGTTCACGAACGGCGTGTTTCGTTCGGCGGAATTCGCGTACAGGGACGTGTCGAGTGACGGTCTCTCCGCCGTTTCCGTATCTGCCGGCGTGCAGAACCGCGTCAGGGGAACTCGTCTCGCGTTCGATTTCCAGCCAGTGGCCATTCATGCGCGGCGTTGTATTCGGCACGTGGCCGGAACCGGCACCAATCCCGTCAACGCGGACTCCGATGGCGACGGCCTGACCGACGAGGAGGAGCGGCGGATAGGAACGAACCCGTTCCAACCGGACACGGACGGCGACGGTATGAACGACGGCTGGGAACAGGCGCATGGCTTCAATCCGCGTGTGGACAATGCGACAGACGACGATCCGACGAACGACTATGATTTCGATTGGGACAATGACAGACTGACGAACGGCGAGGAGTGCGAATGGGGGACGAATCCGCGATCCGACGACACGGACAACGATGGCGTGGCGGACAGGGACGAGATTGAAAATGGCAGCGACCCGACGGATCCGAAGGACGGTGGCCTCTCGGCGAGCCGCGTGCCCGTGAGTTTCACCTTCGGCGATCCGAGTGGCAGCCATTCGGAGAAGTATCGGCTTGTCCTTGAACCCGTGCCGGAATCGGGGACTGGCGAGATCCCGCCGACGAAAGCGTGGCTAAACGAGAATTATGGCGAATGCGAGACGAAGACAGCGATGCTCGCGAAAGGGTGGACGTATGAGATCCGCCTCTATCACGCCGGCACGAACATCGAGGACGGTAGCCCGGACTATGACTATCTTCTTTCATGGAGCGTCCCGCCCTGTTGCGGATGCGTGACAAACGATCCGGACGGACTCATCGGCGCGGACTATGATGGAAGCTCCTTCACCGGGGCGGGCAAGGTTGCGAAGATTCTCGTCCTCGACGGCGGACTGTGGGCGGACTACAACAGGGTGGACGGCATCGACGGTTCCGACAAGTCGAAAGCATACAGAGGCAAGTCGCTCCGCCACTGGTACAACGACGACGATGACGACGGGCTGACGAACGAGACGCCGCTGGGCGACGTTCCGGCGGCGAGTTCCACGCCCGACTGCGCGAACGGGCACGTGGACGGGCGGTGTGATGTCCTCGACTTTACGCCGGTGTGGATTGACATGGGCGCGGCGTTGAACCAAATCGCCGAGCAACTTGGCAAAAGCTGTACGCTCACCCTCGCGCAGGAGGACGGCGCGGTCAACCTCGTCTGGACATCGCTCACGGGAGAGTCCGTGGCCAACTTCCTCAAGACCGACGTGACGGGATGCGGCGAGTCGCTCGTTTCAGACCTTGCGGCGGCGCAGACCGTGCACCTGACGGAAGAGGCGCTGGAACTCCCGGAGAGCTTCGTCACGCTGATGAGAGGCGACAGGAACAAAGGCGTCATCCTCATCGAGGGCCGCTGTCCCGACGGCGACAGTTCCGCAATGTCCGTTGCGCCTCTTGTCCTTCGCATCTACGAGAAGCCGCGCGCGTCCGACGCGACGCCGCTCTGCGAACTCCGCCTGCCGCTGAGCCTGTCGTCGGTGGAGGAGATGTATCGGTGGCTTGATCTTCGGCAGATTCTTGGCGTGACCAATTACATTTCGTCACGACTTGGTACACCGTCAAACCTCCCGGACTCGGAATGCGACGGAAAGAACTACGTCTTCGTACATGGCTACAATGTCAGCAAGGAAAATGCTCGTGGCTGGGCATCGGAGATGTTCAAGCGTCTGCGCCAGAGTGGTTCGCAGTCGATGTTCACTGCAGTGGACTGGTATGGCGACCATTCGCAGTTCGAGATGCCTTTCTACGACAAGGTGTCGCCAGATTACTACAGAAATGTCGAATATGCGTTCCGCTCCGCGCCCGCGCTTGTCTCGCACTGCGCAGCATTACCTGGCGCGAAGGTCATGCTGGCTCATTCGCTTGGCAACATGCTCGTCTCGTCCGCCGCCGCCGATTACGGTCTTGACTACGTCAAGTATTGCATGATCAATGCCGCCGTGCCGATGGAGGCGTATGACAGGCAGGCGTACGCCCAACAGATGATTGACAAGGCATGGACTTCCGTTGCCAACGGACTTTGGGCATCGCACTGGGGGGAACAGTTCAGAGAGGGTGATTTCAGGCGTACGCTCTCGTGGAAGGGGCGTTTTGCCGGCATTCAGAATGCGGTCAACTTCTATTCGCCGTCCGATGAGGTTCTGGAGAATCCGCCCAGTCTGGGACTTGGCGGCGCGTGGGCGAAGCAGGAACTCTTCAAGGGGGTCTCCGTGTGGAAAGTCGTCAATGGCCTTCACATCGAGAACGTGAACGTCGCTTGCGAGGGAGGGTGGGGCATCAATCCCTATTTCGCCTTTCGTCCAGACTGTTATCTTCCGTTCAAGGGCTTTATGGGTCTTCGGTTCGCTGGATACACCAACAGTGCAGTCCGACCGCTCTTCACGCCGTTTACCGATTCTTCGCTGCACAGGAACGGCCTTGACGGACGGGTTGACGACATCCTTCGGGCACGGATGCTCGGCGATGCCATTCCGGCGGAGTCTTTCGCGACGGGGGCGAATGCATTACATGACAGAGCTAGAATTGTAAACTATAATATGGCTACTTATCGACAAAACGGAAGCCCAAGACTGTCGTCCGCGCGTTGGAAACATTCCGATATCAAGAATGTCGCCTTCTATTACGTGTATTCGGTGTTTGAGGAATTTCTGACAGAAAGGAACGAGTGAAATGAAATCGTTATTGGCAACGTGTGTCATGACGGCATTTGCCGCAAGTCTTCATGCCATGAGTCCGAAGATTGCTCTAGGTGTAAGAGTGGTGGACGAAGAAATGCGACCATTTACTGGAATGCCAATCGTCTGCATATTCGCTGACCAGACTTACCTGGGGGATGAAGTTTATTCCGTTACCACCAATATGACGGGAAATGACGGTGTCGCAAGATTTAATGGGCGTTCGTACGATGGATGGGTCGACTATAGGATACCTGATAGGGATGGCTTTTATAAAGTCGATGGTATTCTCATGCGATTTACCAACCTGACAGAGAATTTAGTAAAAAAATGGCTTCCCTACGATGAAGTCCAGACAATCACATTGCAGAAAATGG
>CAZTHR010000025.1:0-14713 GCA_964613265.1 uncultured Lentisphaeraceae bacterium
CTTGCGTGGGAAGTGACGCGGCGGTGTCCGTTGAAATGCCGCCACTGCCGCGCCGCCGCCGCCAACATCCCTTATGCAGACGAATTGACGACGGACGAATGTCGGCGCGTGATTGATTCGTTGGCGGGTGGCGGAACGTCTCTGATCATTTGGACGGGCGGGGAGCCGATGTTGCGTCCGGATCTCGAAGAACTTGTCCGCCACGCGACGGCGCGGAACATTCGCAGTGCGCTGGCGCCGTGCGGCCTCTATGTGACGCCGGCGCGTCTGCAGGCGCTCAAGGACGCGGGGGTGGCGGCCTGTTCGTTTTCGCTGGATGGCGTCGATGCGGAATCGCACGACGCTTTTCGCGGCGTGCCGGGCGCGTACGACCGGGTGCTCAACGCCATGGCCGTGGCACGAGAAATCGGTCTTCCGTTCCAGATCAACGCGACGATTTCGACGCTCAACTTTGATCGTCTGGACGACATCTATGCGAACGCCATGTCGCTGGGTGCGACGCGCCTCGACGTCTTTTCCCTCGTACCCGTCGGACGCGGGAAGGAGATCGACCGCTACGTCCTATCCGATGACCAGACGCGCGCATTGATTGCCTGGTCGAAGTCCCACACCTGCAAACTGACGTGCTGCCCTATGGCGGGAACGTGCCGGGGTGGGTGCGGGTTTGCGTTCCTGTCGCACGTCGGCGTCCTTCAAACGTGTGGATTTGTGGAAGACCCGTGCGGCAACGTCCGTGATTTCGGATGTGATTTCCGCGCCCTCTGCGCCGCCGCCGTCAACCCGCTTGCCTTGCGCGGGACGTGCCGCGATCGCCGTCGGCTGGAGAAATGAATGTGTGGCAGGTGTCGGGCGGGGCGAGTTGTGGTAGAATATCGAAAACGAAAATCGATTGAAGAATCGGAGAAAACTGGAGAGTAGCATGACGCGATTGGAACAGGCGTTGCAGTATGCGACGGACACGAAGGCGTGTACGATTGGCGAACACGTGCTGGGGACGATTCCGGGATACATCCGGGACTATTTCCCGGGTGCGGCGCGGACGCTGATCGTCGCCGATCCGCGCACATGGGCGGCGGCGGGCGTGGCCGTTGAAGCGTTGTTGAAAGAAGCGGGGTTTGCCGTGTCCCGCTACATTCTCGAACCGGAGGGGCGGACGTTCCATGCGGACTACCACTACGTCGAGGAAGTCCGTACCGTGTTGCAGGCGGAAATCGCGAAGGGGACGCCGGGCGATCTCGTGCCTGTGGCGGTTGGTAGCGGCGTTGTCAACGACTTGACGAAACTGGCGAGCGGCGAACTCGGCATTCCGTATCTCGTCTGCGCGACGGCGGCGTCCGTGGACGGTTATTCGAGTTTCGGCGCGTCGATCCGTTCGCCCGAAGGTGCGAAACAGACGTATCCCTGTCCTGCGCCTCGTGCGATCGTGGCAGATCTGGAGGTGATGCGCACGGCCCCGAAGTGGATGGCGGCGAGCGGTTTCGCCGATCTTCTCGCGAAAGTGCCGGCAGGGGCGGATTGGATTCTCGCCTATGAATTGCAGGCCTCGCCGTGGCACGCCCGCGCATGGGAGACCGTGCAGGGCGGTTTGCCCGACGCGCTCTCCAACCCAGAGGGCGTCGCGGCGATGGAAACGGTGCCGCTCACGAAGTTCGTGGAAGGTCTGATGCTCGGCGGATTCGCGATGCAGGATATGCAGAGTTCACGGCCGGCCTCTGGCGCGGAACACATGTTCAGTCACATTCTTGAAATGCGCAACCACACCTATCAAGGCGATATCGTACCGCACGGTATCCAGGTGGGCGTCTATACGCATTTCATGGCCCGGTTCTACGAGCAGATTCTCGCGTTCGACTATACGTGCCTTGACGTCGAAGCCTGCGTGGCCGCCTGGCCGGACTGGCCGACGGAGGAGGCGACGGCCCGCCGTCTCTTTGCGGGAACGCCGTTCCCCGATGTCGGCGTGACGACCACGAAAGCGAAGTATCTTGACAAGGACGGTTTGCGCGCCCAGCTCACAATCGCTCGGACGCGCTGGCCCGAAATCAAGGCCCGTCTGGAACACCAGCTGCTACCCGCCCGCGAGATCGAACGTCGCCTCAAAGTCGTCGGCGCCCCGACGACGCCGGAGGAAATTGGCACGACGGCGGCGGATTCGCTGGCGAACGTGAACGTGGCCGCGCATATGCGCGACCGTTACAACGCGCTTGATTTCACGTACCGCACGGGGCAGATGATGCCCTTCGCCCGAGCGGCGTTTGGACTTTGATAAGGAAGGTTTGACATGAAAAAGTCTCTTTGCCTCGTTCTGTTGGCGGCTGTCTCTTGCGTGGGTGCCGCGCCTCTCGTCTGTACGTTCGATAAATGGGATGTTAACCCGCTGGCGTGGTCGTGCGACGCGGCGGCCGGGACGCTCGTCGCCGGTCCGCTGGGTTCGAAGGCCGTTTACAATCCCGCCGAACGCAGTGCTTGTCTGCACGTCGCCGCGCGTGTCACGCCCACGTCCGCCGGTACGAACGGCTGGGCCGTGTTGGGCGTTGCGTTTGTCGACGATGACCGCAACTACTGGCATGTTGCGTTTGTCAAGGGACCGCCGGAACAGGGGGCGCACCACTATTTTGAACTCTGCGAAATGCGGGATGGACGATGGATCGCCCAGACCGAAGATCGTCTCGTTGTCACGCGGAATCGCACGGCGGGAACGTGGGCGTTCGGCACGGCCTACGACGTGTCGCTCGACGTGGATGCCGCCGGTATCGTCGGCACGGTCAAGGACGCGAAATCGGGCAAGGTCGTGTTTGAACGCGGCTACGCCTGGCCTCGGCCGGAGGCGGACGGAAGCATCCGCGCCGTGACGGCCGGCCGCCCCGCCCTGAACGCGAACGGCGGCTTCTGCGGGACGTTCACGGCGTTGGACGCCACATGGTCCGAGCCGCGTCCCGCCGCCGCTGCGAACGCGATCGTGCCCTATGTCAGCGACAGTTTCGTGCCGGACATCGCGGACAAGGCGACGGGGTTCTTCCGCGTCGTGAAGCGCGACGACGGCCGCTGGTGGACAATCGACCCGCTGGGGCGTGGCGTCGTCCTGCTTGGCATCGACCACGTCACCTACTGGGGGCATGGCAGCGAACGGACGAAACGCCAGCTCCACCTCGAACACAACAAGGTTGAATTTCCGAATAAGAAGGACTGGGAGGCGTCCGCGCTGAAACGTCTGAAGGCCTGGGGCTTCAACATGCTTGGCGCGGGGTGCGATCCCGCCCTCCAGCGCCAAGGGCTGATTCACACGATTTTCCTCTCCATCGGCGACGGCCTCTGCTGGAACGGTCTGCCCGCCGAATATTTCATCTGTCCGAATGAGCGTCGGCCTTGTTCCGCGTTTCCGAACGTCTTCCATCCGCAGTTCGCCGCCTGGGCGGACTACGTGGCGCGTCAGAAGTGCGCACCGAACCGGAACGATCCCTGGCTCTTCGGTTACTTCATCGACAACGAACTTGCCTGGTGGGGACGCGGCGCACAGGACACGGGATTGTTCGACGCAGTGGCCCGGCTGCCCGATACGCATTCCGCGAAGATCGCCCAAAAGAAGTTCCTCGCCGAACGCGGCCTTGCGGCGGATGCCGTGTCCGCCGCCGTCAAACTTGACTTCCTGCGCCTTGCGGCGGACATCTATTTCCGCGTCTCCAGCGAGGCCATCCGCCGCCATGACCCGAACCATCTGGTGATGGGCGCCCGCTTCGCGGGTATCGGCGGCGCCCACCCCGCCGTGTGGGAGGTGTCGGGCAAGTATTGCGACGTCGTCACGTTCAACTGCTATCCGTGGGCCGACCTCGACCGCAACGTGATGATGACGGAACGCGGTGGCACGGCGACGCGCATCGTCGATGCGTTTGCCAAGCAATATGGTTACGTGAACCGTCCCATGCTGATCACGGAATGGAGTTTCCCCGCGCTCGATTCGGGCTTGCCCTGCACGGGCGGCGCGGGTCAGCGGTTCAGAACGCAGACGTTGCGGACGCGCGCGACGGAGCTTTTCGCGAAGACCATGCTTTCCCTGCCGTTCTTGTTGGGCTACGACTACTTCATGTGGGTCGACCAGCCCGCCGCCGGCATGAGCGACGCTTTCCCCGAAGATTCAAACTACGGACTGATCACCGAACAGGGCGTCGCCTACCCTGAAATCACGACGATGTTCACGAAGCTTCACAAGCACGCGGGGACGTGGCGTCAGTCGCCGCCGCCCGCCGAACGGACGGACGTTCCGCCGGCAACGGGTGTCACGGCGGCGGCGTTTCAGGCGTCTCTCGCGCCCGCGAACGCGGCGCAGCCGTGTACGATTGAACGGACGGACGGGCGTTACGTCGTCCGTAACGCGGCGGGATTGGAACTCGCCGGGCGTTTGGGCGGACGCTATATGTTCGACACGATCAAACTCGCCGGGCGGACGCTGGGTTCCTACACGGGGATGTTGAACGACCAGAACGCCGCAGGTGGTTTCCGGTGGCATGACGCTCGGAACGTGACGGCGATGGACGCCCGTGTGGAAAACGGCGCGGCCGTGTTGACGGTGACGTCGGAAGGCGGCGTGGCGCCCGACGCGCTTTTCCGTCTGACGCATCGGATTACGGTCTTCCCCGACAAGCCGTGGTTCCTGTGCGATCTCGTCTCCGTGCAAAACGTCGGCACGAAGCCGATTGACGTGCGGGCCGTCTACTTCCGCCAGTATTCGCCGTTTGCGTTCGACAAGCAATCGAGTGCGCACAAGGCCGTGCCGAACCTTTGGAAGGCGCCGTTGCGCGATGCCTGGGTTCGTACGTCGGATGGCACCTATTTTGGCGGTCTCACACAGGCCGCCACAGGAACAATGTTCGCCTACCAGTTGATGAACGATGGAATGAGCCAGCATCCGGACGCGATGTTCACGCCCGAAACGCCGCTCGTCCTTGCGCCCGGCGCTGTCTACGAGCCGAAGGGGACGATGTGGATGCTGGCGCTCTGCGGGCTGGACGGCTACGCGGGGTTCAAGGCGGTAACGGAAAAATGGGCGCAGTGAACCGTGGCGGCCGCGTTGCTGTTTGACGTTCACGACCTTCGGGTTGTCTACCGCCGACCGGGCGAACGGCCCGTGGAGGCCGTACGCGGTGTGAGTTTTGCGCTCCACGCGGGCGAGACGCTGGGCATTGTGGGCGAATCCGGCAGTGGCAAATCCACGATTGCGAAAGCGCTCATGCTGCTGCAGCCCATCGCGGGCGGTACGGTGAAGTTTTGCGGACGCGATTTGGCGACGCTCTCCGTCGCCGAACGTCGTGCGTACCGCCGCGACGTCCAAATGGTCTTCCAGGATGCCGTCGGGTCGCTCAATCCGCGCATGACGATTCGTCAGGCGTTGGCGGAAGTGCTGCGCGTGACGGGGACGGCCCGTTTCACGATTGGCGAACTGCTGGAACTTGTCGGCCTCTCGACGGCCGTGCTGGATCAATATCCGCGCGAACTCTCCGGCGGGCAGTGTCAACGGGCGTCGTTCGCGCGGGCGCTGGCCGCGGGACCGAAAGCACTCGTCGCGGACGAACCCGTCTCCGCGCTCGACGTCTCCGTTCAGGCGCGTATTCTGAACCTGTTGCGCGATTTGCGTACGCGCCTCAACCTCGCCGTCATTCTGATTGCGCACGACCTCGCCGTCGTGCGCAACGTCTGCGACCGCGTGTGCGTCATGCACGTCGGCCGTTTCGAGGATGCCGGCCCGGCGGAGGATGTCTTCGCCCATCCGACAAGTGCCTACACGCGCAACCTCCTCGCCGCCGTGCCCGATGTCGGGCGTGAACTCGCCCGCCGCGCCGCCCGATGAAACGCTTGTTCGACACCGTGCTTGTTGTCGTCGCGGCGCCGTTCTGGTTGCCGTTGCTGACGATTGTCGCGCTGGCTGTGTGGGTGGGCGAGGGGCGTCCCGTTTTCTTTTCCCAAATGCGGGCGGGATGGAAAGGGCGTCCGTTCCGTCTGCTGAAGTTTCGTACAATGCGTGTGGGCGAGGGGGCGGATGCCGCGCGTTTGACGCGCATGGGGCGTTTTCTGCGGAAGACGTCGCTGGATGAGTTGCCTGAACTGTTCCATGTGTTGACGGGGACGATGGCGCTTGTCGGGCCGCGTCCGCTGCCCGTGCGCTACTTGCCGCGCTACTCGTCCGAGCAGATGCGGCGGCACGACGTGCGGCCGGGATTGACAGGTTGGGCGCAGGTGCATGGCCGCAACGCGCTCACGTGGGAGGAAAAGTTTGCGTTCGACGTCTGGTATGTCGACCATCGGTCGTTCGCGCTGGACGTGCGGATTCTCTTCATGACCGTGGCTACGGTCTTGGGCGCGGCGGGCGTGTCCGCGCCCGGCGCGGCGACGATGCCGGAATTCAATCCTGCAGAAAACGATCTCGTAGAAAGGTGACGTCAGATGAAACTGAAACAAATGATGAGACGGATGGTGTACGGTGTGGTCTGTTTGTTTGTCTTGTGCGGCGGAGCCGAGACGTTTACAATCGAGCGGAATGATCCGCGGCCGTTTCGCATCCATGGGAGCAAGGACGAGACGCCCGCGACGAAGGCGATGATGAAGGAACTTGCCGCCGAGATTCTGCGCGTCACGGGCGTCAAGGTCCCCGTTCTCGGCTACGCGCCGGCGTTCGCGGGCGATTTCTACATCTCCACACAGCCCTGGGCGGCGAAGGGTGCTTGGTCGGTGGGTGTGCGCAACGGCGTCGTTGGCGTTCACGGCGCGGACGTGAACGCGACGGAAACCGCGTTGCGCTGGCTCATCGACACGCATCTCAAACCCGTGCCTGCGTCGGCCGGACGGCTGGAATGGAAGGATCTCCGCCAGACGCATGGCTTGCAGTGGGCGGACGTGCGCGAACAGACGCGGGCCGCCGTACGTGCGCAACGTGCGCGGGAAAACGCCCCGGAATGGGAAAACGAACTTGTCAACTACGTAAACGTGGAGCCGTCCCGCGCCTACTCGTTCCCGCTCGCGTCTGTGGACGCGGCGTTGACGCCGGAACTGCCCGAGACGCCCTACGTCAAATCGCTTAACGGCACATGGCGCTACAACTGGGCCGGATCGCCCGCGCAACGTCCGAAGGACTTCTTTCGGCCGGACTTCGATGACGCGGCGTGGTACGACATCGACGTGCCAAGCTGTGTCGAGATGAAGGGCTTTGGCGTGCCGCAGTACTCGAACATCAAGTACCCGCATCCCCACACGCCGCCGCGCCTCGACCCGAACTACAATCCCGTCTCCTCCTATCGGACGCACTTCACCGTGCCGGCGACCTGGGCGGGGCGGCCCGTCTTCCTCCGCTTCGAGGGCGTCTACAGTGCCTACTACGTGTGGGTGAACGGCGAACGGGTTGGCTACAGCGAGGACAGCTGCACGGCGCACGAGTTCAACGTGTCCCGTTATCTGCGGCCGGGCGAGAACCTGCTGGCCGTGGAAGTCTACCGCTGGAGCGACGGGGCGTATCTGGAAGACCAGGACTATTTCCGCTATTCCGGCATCTACCGCAATGTGATGCTCTTCGCGCCGCCGCCGGTCGAAATCCGCGACTTCTTCTGGAAGCCGTCGTTCGCGGCCGACTTTTCGCGGGCGACGGTGGACGTGTCTGTCGACCTGCGCCATCTCGGCGCAGGCGCACGGCCGCCCGTCGACGTCACGGCGACCGTCTACGACGCCGACTACAAGAAGGTTGCGGAGGCGGTACGGACGGGGCTGACGGCGACGAACGCGGCGTTCGCGTTTGACTTCGCGCGGCCGCGTCTCTGGTCGGCCGAAGACCCCTACCTCTACACGCTCGTCCTGCGGGCGGCGAATCCCGCCGCGACGGGCGCGAACGCGGTGGACGTGCGGTCGACGAAAGTCGGGTTCATGAAAACCGAGCTCCTGCCGAACGGCGCAATCCACGTGAACGGCCGCCCCGTGAAGTTCAAGGGCGTGAACCGTCACGACGCCTCGCCTGTGAACGGCCGTGCCGTCACCCGCGCGGAGATGCTGCGTGACGTCCTGCTGATGAAGCAGTTCAACATCGATACGGTCCGCACGGCCCACTATCCGAACGATCCGTATTTCTACCATCTCTGCGAACGCTACGGCCTCTACGTCCAGGCGGAGGCGAACGTCGAATCGCACGGCATGGGCTACGGCGTGGACTGCCTCGCCTCACCGCCGAGCTGGACGCAGGCGCACGTCGACCGTTGCCGCGACATGGTGATCAACTGGCGAAACGCACCGTGCATCTTCACGTGGAGCTGGGGCAACGAGGCCGGGCAGGGGCCGACGTTCGACGTCGTGGACGCCGAATGCGCGAAACTGGACGGCACGCGCCCGCAGGTCTACCGTCAGGACTGCGAACGCTTCGCCGTGGACGGGCCGGGCTATCCGTCGATTGCCGAAGTGAAGGGACGCGGACTGCGGTCGAAGTGCAGTTTCTTCTTCGAGTACGCGCACTGCATGGGCAACGCGCTCGGCAACTACAAGGAGTACTGGGATGCGTTCTACGCCGCGCCGTCGCTGACGGGTGGCTGCATCTGGGACTGGGTCGACCAGGCGGTTTGGAAGGAGACCGACCGCATTGGCCCAGACGGGCGGCGCGAACGCTACCTCGCCTACGGCGGCGACCACGACGAACAGCCGCACGACGGCAATTTCTGCGCGAACGGCGTCATCGACGCGGAACGCCACGTCACGCCGAAGCTCGTCGAGGTTGGACACGTCCACCGCAACCTCGTCGTGACGCCGACGGGTACGGCGCCCATTGTCGCGACGCCCGGCGGAACGATCGCGGCCACGCTCTGGAACCGGTTCGTCTTCACGCCGTCGGACAAATACGACGCCCGCTACACTCTGCTGGAGGACGGCGTGGAAATCGCGTCGGGCGCATGGAACGTGCCCGCCGTTCCGCCGCTGACGAAGCGGGTCGTCGCGTTGCCTCTGCCCGCGTTTACGGCGCGGCCGGGTGCGGAATACGTCTATCGCGTGGCGTTCGCGTTGAAAGCCGATGAAGGCTGGGCAAAGAAGGGGCATGTCGTCGCCCGCGATGAAATTCCCCTCGCGCTTTCCGCGCCGGTCGGACCGCGTCCGTTTCCGTCTGCCATCGGCGTGGTGCACGCGCAGGACGCCGCCGGCGTGACGGTGTCGTCGCCCGCGTTCAAGGCCGTGTTCAGCCGGCGGACGGGAACGCTTGCGCACTTGTCGTATCGCGGGAAGACGGTGCTGGCCGATTCGGCGGACGGAATCGTGCGCGGGCCGCGTCTTACTTGTGCGCGGGCGTTTACGGACAACGACCGCTGGTTGCGCGGCGCGTTCTACGCCTCGGGTCTCACGCAGCTGCGCTATCACGTGCGCGAACTCTCCGTCGCGTCGAACGTCGTCCATGCCGTCGTCGAAGTGAACGGCGCGAAGAGCGCGGGTTTCACGCACGTGGCGGACTACGTGTTTGCGGACGACGGGACGATGGAGATCCGCAATGCGGTGACGCCGTTCGGAAAGATGCCGCCCGCCTTGCCGCGTCTGGGGCTGTCGTGGATGCTGGACGCCTCGCTTGAACATCTTGAATACTACGGACGCGGGCCGTACGAGAACTACGTCGATCGTTGCACGGGTTCCTTCCTTGGACGCTACGCGACGACGGTGACGGATGCCTACGTGGCGTATGCGCGGCCGCAGGACAACGGCTATCGAACGGACGTCCGCTGGGCGCGACTGACGGATGCGTCGGGCATCGGCATTTGCGTCCGCGCCTCCGCGCCGCTCTTCGTGCAGGCGCTCCACTATTCGTGGGAGGATCTGGAGTTCGCCCGCCATCGGGACGGACAGTCGCGGATCTGGTCGGGCAAGCCGCCGCGTCGGGAAGTCTGCCTCAACCTCGACGTCCGCCAGCTTGGACTGGGCGGCGCATCATGCGGTCCGAAGCCGGAGGCCGAGTACATCTTTCCGATCCAGCGTGAATCGTGGACGGTCACCCTCTCGCCCGTCGGGAAATAACCCGCAAAAGCGGTTGCACGCGTCGCGGATGAATTATTCCACAGGGAACGGACGGTAGACGAGTAGCGGCTGGTCGGACTGAAGTACGAAACGGGCGGACGTCGTGCGGTTGTGGACGCCTGCGTAGAGATCCGACAGATCCACGCCAGCGAGTGGCCAGTTCAACCCCTCGCTCGTCACATGGGTTGGGCGCGTTGGTGCAAAAACGGAAACGGAATCGCCCGGTCGCCCATCGAACGTGCGGACGCCATGTACGACGTCGAACCGCCCGTGATTTGTCACCAGAGCGATACCCGGCAGTTCACGGGCGAAGACGGCTAGACGAAACACGTTGTCGATCAAGTGGTCTTCACGCCCTCCGCCCGCGCCTAACACGACGACACGGCGATGGTCGGGATAGCGGCGGCGGATGAAACGAAAGGCCTTTGCAAAATCGTTCGTTTCTTGTTCGGCATCCAGCACAAACCGCCGCCCCAATTGGGTCTTTTCGTCGTCTGACAGCGAATCCCCGTCGCCAACCACAAAGTCCGGCTCTCGGCCACACGCGCGCGCGGCAAGCAACGCGCCGTCACACGCCACGAGCACGTCAACAGATGTCAATAACGCCAATCCCTTTCCAACCGGCCGTTCACCGTTGGCGAGAATCGCCAATGTGAACGCATCATTGTCCGGAATCGTCTGGAACGCATCGGTCATCGTCTGTTCGCCGTCGCGCCGGTCGCTCAATAGTCGAGCTGGCTGCCGCCGATCGTCTCACGCAGAATCGAATTGCCGGGCACGGCATGATCGGATGCGATGGACACGTTGTGCAGGATGCCCGACAACCGCCGCGCCTCCGCGAACTCCTTGTGCCACGGCTTCACCTGGTTGAGGAGACGCGACGCATATGGCTTGAGGACGGCGAGTTCGTAGTCGAGCGCGGAGTTGAATACCGCGTCCGCCTTGCCTTGATAGGGGTAGATCCATTTCCGTTCACCGACCACGACGCGATCCCAGAGCGTGAACGTCTCGATCGGCGAACGTCCGCGAAAATTGAAATCGCGTACGAGCCGCCGCAACAGCCGCGTGTCCGTTGCAGACAGGCGGTTGCAACTGTCCACGACAAGCTGCGTCAGCGCGTTCAGGTAGATGCGGAACTTCACATCGTCCGCGATCCCGTGCGTGAGCACGGGATTGAGCGCATGAATGCCCTCCAAGATGATGATGCCATTCGGCGGTAGGGTCGTCTCCGCCGCTCGGTCGAATCCATCGTGCTTGATGAAATCGAACGCGCGTAAATGGACAGGGCGACCGGCGAAGAGCGCGTTCAGATCGGCTGCAAGGCGTTCCGCATCGACGGCTTCCACGGTCTCGTAGTCGAGTTGCCCATTCGCGTCACGCGGATTCCGCGCGTCACCCACAAAATAATCATCCGTCGAGAGAAGACGCGGCTTCAGTCCGTTCACGCGCAGGTGGGTCGCGAGACGCCGCGCCGTTGTCGTCTTGCCGGCGGAGGAGGGGCCGGCGATGAGGACGAGGCGAACAGACGGTTTGCGGATGGCGATATCGTCCGCAATGCGCGACAACTCCTTGTCCTGCAAGGCCTCGACCGTGCGCACAAGGTCGTCGAACCGGTTTTCCAGAATCGCCTGGTTCAAATCGCCCATCGTTTCGACGCCCGTGATGCGCGTCCGCTCGGTCTGCCGGCGGAACACGCGGAAATAGGGTTCTGTGTAGGGCAACGGCGCGACGACATCCGGATCGTCGAGCGACGGCACATTCAGGACCAATCCGTCGTCCACCGCCACGAGATCCCAAAGTTCCGCGAGCAGACCCGACCGTGGCGCGAGCGTGACCTGGTTGAGCGCGCGGAATGCGCCGCAGCGCGACAGGACGACCATGGGCGGATTGCGGTGCTTGAGGAGATGCAGTTCGTCGAAACGTTCAGCCTGGCTGAAGAAATCAACGGCGTCCTTGTATGGGACCGGTTCAACGTCGATGGGTTCGTCGGCCGCGATCAGCGCCTGTAAATCCGCTTTCAACTGCACAACGCAGGCATCGGGCGACGGCACATCTGCCCCCGTCAACGTGCACCAAAGGGCGGGACCGATGGAATGGCGAACGCGGAACGTCGCACCGGGATAGCGTTCAGCGGCGCATTTGGCCAGTAGAAAAACGAGCGAGGCACGGTGGATGTCGAACCCGAACGGGTCTGCACGGGTCAACGGCACGAGATCCAGTCCGTTGACACACGGCAAGGCAAGAGGGACGACCATGTTGTTCGCGAGCGCCCCCAGCACGGGACGCCCCTGTGCGTCCTGTTTCGGCAGAACGTCGCCCACCGTCTGTATCGTTTTCAAGGCCATGGCCACCGCACCTTTCGTCTACCGACCCGCCACGGCGGCGGCATCCGTTAAATCGGCCTCCACCTTCGCCACCTGGTGGGGCGTCATCTTGCCCTGTCGCTGCAACCGTTCAAGTTCGTTGCGCAGACGCGCACAGAGATCACGCGATTCATCGGA
This sequence comes from uncultured Lentisphaeraceae bacterium, assembly GCA_964613265.1. Lineage (GTDB taxonomy): Bacteria > Verrucomicrobiota > Kiritimatiellia > RFP12 > UBA1067 > RUG572. The sequence continues at coordinate 12,519 of CAZTHR010000025.1, forward strand.
CGTAATGATTCCACGCGCGGCCATCTCCGCCACCGCGCCCACGTTACGCCCCAGCGTCCGGCAGGCTCGTGCTCCGTACAGATCCTTCCGGGAATCTTTTCCTTCCACTGCGCTCTCCTTTCAACGCCCGCGGGCGTTTTCCGCCGCCACCCGACGCACGATCGCCTCGTAGTCGGCGGCCTGTTCCTCCATCGATTGGACCATTTTGAACTGCGTCCGGCAACGGACGAGATTGTGGTCGGGACAGGTCGTGTGGAAATAAACGTCGCCCGCAAGGTAGTCGGTCAAGAAACGGACGCCGATCGTGAACGTGATCAAACGCCCGGAAAATGCGAGGTTGTCGCGCTCGGCCGCATTGAGGAACTTCGCTTCGGAGAGATAGCCGCGCACGAGTTGCTCGAAATAGTCCTTACGAGAGTAGACCGTCGCGAGATCCCGCGCGTCCTCGGCGGCGGCGGCCGTCGACGTGCGCACCATGTCGCCAAAATCGTAGAGCGCACAACCGGGCATGACCGTATCGAGATCGATAACCGCAACGCCCTCGCCCGTCGTGTCGTCCAACATCACGTTGTTGATTTTCGTGTCGTTGTGCGTGATGCGTTCGGGAATTGCGCCAGACGCCATCAGATCGAGGATTCGTCCCGCCTCGGCACGATGCGCGTCGACGAACGCGAGTTCGGCGGACACGTCCTTCCGCCGTCCCTTCACGTCGGCCGCGACGGCCGCGTCAAGCTGTGCCAGACGCGCACGTGTGTCGTGGAAATGCGGGATGATGTCATGGAGACGCGGGCCGGGCAGGTCGGCAAGGTCGTTCTGGAATTTCGCAAACGCCTGCGCCACTTTGAACGCCTGGTCGGGCCGTTCGATCAAGTCGTACGTCCGCGCATGGTCGATGAACGCGTACTGCCGCCACGGCGACGCATAGTCGAGTACCGTAAGAGTGCACCGCGGATCGTTCGGATGCCGGGCGCGGATGTGTTCCGTCACGCGGACGATGTTCGCCATCAACTTGTCGGGATCCGGGAAGATGGCGGTGTTGATTTTCTGGAAGATGTACTTCGGCCCGTCCGGACACGTCATGAGATACGTCTCGTTGATGTGTCCACTGCCATAGCGTTCGATTGTCGGTGTCATGGGGAAATAAACTCGCGTACAAACTGGAGCCGGCAGAGGGATTCGAACCCCCGACCAGCGGTTTACAAAACCGCTGCGCTACCACTACGCTATGCCGGCGTAAAAACGGGCGCATTATATCATATCCGCGTTTCGTTTTACAAGTGCTCTCTTTGCACACCCTTGACACCCGCTGAATCATTTTGCTACGCACGCAAAATATCTTTGGGGACCTTATGGACAGATACGGCAAAGGAAAGATTCGTCCCGACGCGAACTTTTTCAAGACGCTCGGCCATCCGACGCGCCTGTGGATCGTCGAGCAGTTGGCCGACGGCGAGTATTGCGTCTGCGAGTTCGTGGCGGCGGTCGGCGACGAGTTTCCCACCATCAGCCGCCACCTGTCCGTCCTCATTACGTCATTACGTCGCCGTCCGTGAACGAGGCGTCCATCGCCATGTTCGCGGTGTCGCTCGGATGGGAACTGACCGCGCTCTACAGCGGTCTTGGCCTCATCTCCGATATCGTCGTCGGCTTGTTCTTCGACGCGATTCACGCCGACCGTCTGATCGCGGTCTCCGTGACATCCGCCCCGCCATGTGCCTGCGGAAAGGCCCCTGCTGCACGTCCACGCCTGTCGTTGCGCGGACGTCTCGTGTTTGCCGCCGCCGAGACGAGCGCTACCTTCCGCCGCCTTTGGCTTTGGATTCTCGCCGGCATTGCCCTCGGCGCGGGATTGCACGTATTTGTGCCGGACGGCTTCATCGCCACGCACCTTGGCGGCGGACAGTGGTGGACTGTCCCCGTCGGCGTTCTCGTCGGCATCCCGACCTACGCGAACGTTACGTCCGTCATTCCGATCACGGGCGAACTCATCAGGCAGGGTCTGCCTGTCGGCACGTCACGATCGCGGTCAAACTCAGCAGTCGAATCGGATGATGGGGCGTCGTCAACAAAGTCCGAACGCCCTTATGAGATGGTTGTGATTCGGGATTGCCGTCAGAGTGCGGCGATTTCGGCGGCGGCAAGACCGGTGTATTTGGCGATGATTTCAACAGCCAGGCCATCGGCTTTCATCTGGT
>CAZTHR010000026.1:0-14448 GCA_964613265.1 uncultured Lentisphaeraceae bacterium
AATTTTCATCCAATGACCATTTAGTCGTGCTTGATTTCAAGAACATCTCGATTCACTACGGTTTGCAGGACGTGTTGACCGACGTCACGTTCCGCGTCAACAAATTCGAGCGCGTGGGCGTCGTCGGTCCCAACGGCTCGGGCAAATCGACCCTTTTCAAAATCGTTCTCGGCGAGTTGTCGCCGGATCATGGCGAACTCATCATCGAGGAAAAGCCGCGCATTGGCTCGACGCGCCAGCATCCGGAGCCGGACACGCCGGAGGAGACGTTGCTTGAATACTCCCTGCGCGGCGTGCCGGGCTTTCACGAACTCGAAGCGCGGATGCAGGAACTTGAACAGAAACTCGATTCGGGCGATCCGGCCATCCTAAAGGAATATGGTGACGTTCAGACCGCGTTCGAGCATCTCGGCGGCTACGATCTTGAAACGCGCGTGAAAGTGGCGTTGGGTGGGCTCGGGTTTTCGTCTGACGACTTCGCCAAGCCCTTCGCTTCGTTTTCGGGCGGATGGCGGATGCGCGCCGAGCTGAGTCGCGTCTTGGCCTCGCAGCCTGACCTGTTGCTGCTCGACGAACCGTCCAACTACCTCGACCTTCCCGCCGTGGAATGGTTGCAGAAATTCCTCAAGCAGTACCAGGGCACGTTGATGCTCATTTCGCACGACCGCTATCTGCTGCGGACGTTGACCGACATCATCGTGGAAGTCGATTGTGGGACGTGTACCCGCTACGAGGGCAATCTCGACTGGTATTTGCGCGAGCGCGAAGTGCGCTACCAGCATCTTCTTCAGGCGAAGGAGAATCAAGACCACCACCGCGAGCAGTTGCAGCGGTTTGTCGACCGTTTCCGCGCCCAGGCGACGAAAGCGGCCCAGGCGCAGAGCCGGCAGAAGTTGATCGACAAGATTGACGAGGCACGCATCGTCCTGCCGAAACGCTATTCGCGTCGGGGGCGTCTGCGCCTCGCCGAGCCGCCGCCGAGCGGCATCGAGATGTTCCGCTGCGAAGATCTTGTCTTCAGTTACGACGGCGTGAAGAACGTTCTCAACGGCCTCTCGTTCAACATTACGCGCGGGGACAAGGTGGCGCTCATCGGCTACAACGGCTTGGGCAAGACGACGCTCATGCGCATCATCGCGGGGACACGCCAACCGACGGGCGGCAAGGCCGTCGTCGGGCACAACGTGTCCGTCGGCTATCTGAGCCAGGAGTTCGCCGAGACGATTCCGCCCGACCTGTCCGTCTACCGCGTGGCGAAAGACGCCTGGCAAGGGGCGACCAACCTCACGGGCGAAAAGAATTTCCGCAATCAGCTGGGCGCGTTCGGGTTCGACGAAAACGACGTGGAGAAGCCGTCGGGCGTCCTTTCCGGTGGCGAGAAAATCCGGCTCGCGTTTCTACGTCTCTTCCTTCAGGCGCCGAACTTCCTTCTCCTCGACGAGCCGACGACGCATCTCGATCTCGATGGCCGCCAATTGCTGCAGGATGCGTTGAGGCAGTACGCGGGCACGATTCTGCTGGTGTCGCACGATATCGATTTCGTGCGGGCAGTGGCGACGTCGATTCTTGAAATCACGCCAGCGGGTATTCGCGGTTTTCCGGGTGGCTACGACTACTACTGCGAGAAGAAAGCGCAGTTGCCGAAGACGGGGGGATCTTCGTCGGCGTCCGCGCCGGCGGCGCGGGCGGGGGATGTCAAGTTGACGTCGAAGGAACTGCGTCAGCAGCGGGCGGCGGAGCGGGCGAAAATTGCGCCGCGCGTGAAAGTCCTTAAAAAGACGGTTGAGACGTGCGAGCGGAAGATCGACGAACTCCAGAAAGCGCTCGACGCGGCGTCGGAGGAGTTGTTCAATCCGGGGCCGAATACCGATTTCGCGGAAGCGAATCGCCGTGTCCGGACGCTCCAGTTTGAAATCGACCGCTACACGGCGGATTGGGAGACGGCCGCGACAGAACTTGAAGAACTGCAAAACAGTCTCGAATGACTTGTCCGTCTCGGTAGAATCCGCTATACTAACTTAAAACATGATTGTCCTGCCGTTTACAAAAGCCGCCAAGGCGAAGAAAGAAGCGAAGGCCGTCCTTGCGGCGGCCCGCACGTTCATCTTATCCTACGAAGACCTGCCGGACTACCGGGAGGGTGGCTCGTTCGGTGTGCGGATGCAGAATCTCCGCGATGCGGTGAACGCGCGTGACGTTGCCGAATGCCGGTCGTTGCTCGAATATCTCGATCCGCCGAAGAGCTGCGCCGCCGGCCGCGAATGGTTGGACATCCTCGTCGTTTCCATTTCCGTGGCGATGGCGTTCCGCGCCTACTTCTACGAACCGTTCAACATTCCTACGGGGTCGATGCAGCCGACGCTCTACGGCAACCATTCGGTGGCCTGTAGTCCGGCGCAGGCGACGTTCTGGGACAAGGGACCGCAGAAGTGGTTGAAGTGGGCGGTGACGGGTGAGATGTACGAATGTTTCCGGGCGCCGTTCAGCGGGACGTTGCGCTTCGCGCCGACGAACACGGGGCATTACGATATGCGCGTCGTCGACGATACGACGGGGAAGGTGGGGCCGCGGATGCTCGTTCCGACGGACGTGCTGCATCCGGACGACACGGGTGACGGGCCGCGGCGTGGCGACTATCAACTGCCGAACGGTTTGCGTCCGAACGGTTTTGTCCGTGCGGGGCAGTTGCTGTGGAGCGGCTATGTGGTGACGGGCGATTTTCTGTTCGTGAACCGCTGGCTTTGGAATTTCCGTCATCCCCGGCGCGGGGACGTGATGGTCTTCTCCACGACGGGCATTCCGAACCTCCAGCAAGGCACGCACTACATCAAGCGCATGACGGCCACGCCGAACGAGACGGTTTCAATCAAGGACGGCCAGTTGTGGGTGGACGGCGCGATGCCGATGGAACCGTTGCGGATCGCGCAGATCCAGAAGCGCGAAAAGTGGCACGAGAAGGCCTATCCCTACGCGGGCTACCAGCCCTCGCGCCAGCCGCAGTACACGATTCCCGGCAAGACGCTGGTGAACGATGGCGACGCGGTGAAACTGTCGGCGGACGAGTACTACGCCTGTGGCGACAATTCGCCGTCGAGCTACGACAGCCGCTACTGGGGGCCGGTTCCGGCGAAGAATCTGCGGGGAATCGCGGCCGGCGTGTTTTGGCCGATCGTGAACCACCGATGGGGGAATATCAACTAGTCAAAAGCGTTTCAGCGAAAATCTGACGAAGAGACTTGGGAGCATGACGAGATGGCAGACAACGAAGAACAACCGATGATTCAAACACCGTCCGACTTCGGGCATTTCCTTCTTGAGAAGGAACTCGGCCATGGTGGCATGGGCGGCGTCTACTTGGCACGCGACAAGATGCTGGATCGCGAGGTCGGCATCAAGGTGTTGTTGAAATCCCTCGGCGAAGACCCGACGTTCGTCGCGCGGTTCCAGCGCGAAGCCCAGGCCGCCGCGCGTTTGAACCACCCCAACATCGCCCAGATTTATTCGTTCGGCCAGGAAAACGGAATGCCGTACATCGCGATGGAGCTTGTGCGGGGCGGTTCGCTGGACAAGGACATGGAACGCACGCCGGGCGCGTTGGACATCGTGCGCGTGATGCGCATCGGCCAGCAGATTGCCGAGGCGCTTGCGCTCGCCGCCGAGGCGGGGTTGGTCCATGGCGACGTCAAGCCGGAGAACGTGTTGTTCGACACGGACGGCAACGCGAAACTCGTCGATTTCGGTCTTGCCGCCATGCAAGGCGATTCATCCGAAATCTGGGGAACGCCCTATTACATTTCCCCTGAGAAAGTCCGTCGCCAGCCGATCGACTACCGGGCGGACATTTATTCGCTGGGTGGTACGCTCTACCATGCGCTCACGGGGATGCCCCCGTTCGACGGGCCGGATCCGACGGCCGTCGTGAAGGCTCGGTTCGAGGCCCCGCCGAAGAAGCCGAGCGAAATCCGTCCGGACATTCCGCCGGAAGTGGACGCGATCATCATGCGGATGCTTGAACTTGAGCCGTCCATGCGGTATCCGACGTATTCCTCGCTGCTGGGCGACTTCAAGCGGTATCTCGCCAAGGCCGGTCCTGAAAAGAAGGCCAATACGGCGGCGGGTACGAAAATCAAGATCAAGACGAAACGTGCGCAGTTGACGGCGCTGGCCGGGGGAACGACCGGTACGGTCACGGGCATTACGCCGTTGGAGAACCTCACGGCTGTCGACGGCGCGTCCACCGAGGAAAAGGAAAAGAAGCAGCTGGGCGTGGGCGCCATCGTCGGTATGGCGGTGGGCGGCATCGTGCTGTTGGTGCTGATTGTCGTCGGTTCGTTGATGTGGTACGTCAACGCCGAGAAGGCGCGTGAAGAGCGCGAAAACAAGGCGATGATCGTCTCGAAGCAGACGCAGGCGCGGACGGCGGTGCAGAACACGCTGAAGGCTGCCGAGGATTTCGCCGAAAACTTCCACCAGCTCGTCGTCAAGGGTGACAAGGAAATGGCCGAGACGGTCAAGGCCCTCCGCGCGGAATTGCCCGACGAGGTGAAGTCGCTTGCGGCGGGAATGCTGGAGCCGCCGCCGACGAAGGACGTCGCCGAGGCCATCGCCTACACGAACGACCTCTTCACGGCGGCGCTTGCTGCCGAGGATGCCGCGAAGAACCAGAAGGCCGCCGAGGAAAAAGCGGCTGCCGAGGCATCGGCTTCCGCAACAAACGCGGTCGCGGCGGCCGACGCGCAGAAGGCGGGGGACACGAACAAAGTCGCCGCAGCAGCCGCGCCGGCCGGGACAAACGTGACGGCGCAGGCCGCGGCCGGGACGAATGCGACGGCACAGGTTGCCGCGAAGTCCGAGGACAAAAAAGACGCGAAGGCGGAAGATAAGGACGCGGAAGCAGACGGCGAGGAAGCGGCCGAGGGTGCGGAAGAAGGGGACGCGGCCGCTACGGAAGACGCGCCGCCGCCCGTCGAGGTGCCCGCCGCCGTGAAGCAGTTCGCCGAACTTTGGAACGACGTCTACTTCTGTCGTGCGGCGGACATTCGCGTCCACGGGCGTGTGCAGATCCTGTTGCGGAAGCGTCAGGTTTTGGAGACGCTGACGGAGGAGGACGTGGCGACGACGGAGAAGCTGGCGAAGCTCTCCCAGGAACTCCTCGAAGAGTACGAGTCCATCAAGGGCATGAAGTGCGTGGAGCAGACACAGCGCAAGGCGGGTGTCATCCGCATGAAGTCCGCGTCGCTTCTCGCAACGGCCCGCACCCAGATCCAGAAAGCCAAGGCCAAGGCCGAGAAGATCGCCCGTGAGAAGGCCGAGGCGGCGGCGAAAGCGGCGGCGGCCGAAAAGGCGGCGGCGGAGTACAAGGCCAAGGCGGAAGCGGAGACGGCGCGTGTCCAGACGAAGTTCGAGTCGGACATCGTGCCGCGTCTGAAGCGTCTGGAATGGGACACGGCGCTGAAGCACTTGATGCGGTTGCAGGAAGATCTGTCGACGACGGAGGGCAAGGAGGCCCTGCGCACGGCTCGCCTGAAAATCGATCGCATGCAGGGATTGTTCAAATACTTCATCGCGAAGGGCAAGGGTTTTCAGTACCGAATCGGGAGCACGACTTACGAAATCGCGGCCGTGACGGACAAGGAAATCACGCTCCAGCCCTACAAGCGGGAGAACAAGTTCGCGAAGCCAAAACCGTTTGGCAAGCCGCAGAAGATCGAATGGACGCGGTTCTTCGGCAAGAAGGACTACGTGCGGCACGTGAATGAGATGTTCAACGGCCTCGTGCTGAAAGGGCGCGATCGGGGGCTGGGCAAATTGGCTTGGTCCAACCACATGTTCGGTACGGCGTTGACGCTCCAATTCCTCTACGCGGAGGTTGAGGGTGCGGCGGAAATGGCGCCCACCTACGTGCAGCGTGCCGTCAAAGACTTTGAGGATTGCCGCAAGACGGCGGAACGACTTTTCCCGGATGTTAAACTGGAGACAGCGGAATGAGCAAACTGGCAACACTTGATATCGTAATCATCGTCGCGTTCTTGGTGAGCGTGATCGTCATCGGCGCTTGGGCGGCGAAACGCGCCTCGAAAAGCGCGGAAGACTTCTTCCTGTCGGGGCGTTCCATGCCCTGGTGGCTGTTGGGCGTCTCCATGGTGGCCTGTACGTTCTCGTGCGACACGCCGAACCTCGTGACCGACCTCGTGCGCACGCAGGGCGTGGCGGGTAACTGGGCGTGGTGGGCGTTTCTGTTGACCGGCATGTTGACCGTGTTTGTCTACGCGAAGCTCTGGCGGCGAAGCGAGTTGTCGACCGACCTTGGCTTCTATGAGATCCGCTATGCGGGAACGCCCGCGAAAGCGTTGCGCGGATTCCGTGCGGTCTATCTGGGGCTTGTCTTCAATATCATCATCATGGGCACGGTGTCGCTTGCGGCAATCAAGATTGGTGCGACAATCTTCGGGCTCTCGCCCGTCGTCACGCTCGCGATCGCGCTTGTGTCGGTGGGCGTCTATGCGACGCTGGGCGGTCTGACCGGCTCGATTTGGGCCGACTTCTACCAATACACGGTGGCGATGATCGGCGCCGTGGCGGCCGCGTACTTCGCCGTGAAGATGAGTGCGCCCGAAGGGAGCGGCACGCTTGCGGGGCTTTTCTCGAATCCGGCGCTGGCGGAGAAACTGCGGATGTTCCCGGCCGTTTCGGGTGCGGGTTGGAAGTCGACGCTCATGACGGTGCTGATTCTCCCCGTAGCCGTCCAGTGGTGGGCGACGTGGTATCCGGGCGCGGAACCGGGCGGCGGCGGTTACATCGCGCAACGTATGTTGTCGGCGAAGGACGAGAAGAACGCCGTCGGCGCGGTGATGCTGTTCAACTTCCTCCACTACGCGCTGCGCAGTTGGCCGTGGCTCGTCGTGGCCCTTGCCTCGATCGTCGTCTTCCCGGATCTCGCGTCTCTCCAGAAAGCGTTTCCGAATGCGGCGGAGCAGTTCGTGCAGAACGACATGGCCTATCCCGCGATGGTGTCCATGCTTCCGACCGGCTGGCTGGGACTTGTGGCGGCCTCGTTGATTGCCGCCTACATGAGTACGATCGCCACGCATCTCAACTGGGGGTCGTCCTACCTCGTGAGCGACTTCTACGTCCGTTTTGTCAATCCCAAGGCCTCGCCGAAAAAGCAGGTCATGATGGGGCGCATCTTCATGCTCGTCCTTCTGCTGGGCTGCGCCGGCATGGCGCTCATTCTCCAGAACGCGAAGGGCGGGTTCGATCTCATCCTTCAAGTCGGCGCGGGCACGGGCCTCATCTACATCCTCCGTTGGTTCTGGCACCGATTGAACGCCTGGAGTGAAATCTCCGCGATGGTTGTCTCGTTCGCGGTTGCCTGTTTCTTCCAGTGGGGGGCGCCGGCGTGTGGCCTGGAGGCGTGGCTCAAGAGCGGTTGGCGCGCGGAATGGTTCGACTACAGCGCGTGGCGGCTCGTCATCGGCGTCGTGGTGACGACGCTTGGCTGGTTGGCGGTGACGTTCCTCACACCGAAGGAACCGGAAGCGACGCTGAAGGCGTTCGACGCGAAGATTCACGCCGACCTCAAGGAACTGCCGGCGGGCGTTCTCTGCATGGTCTTCGGCTGCCTCGCCGTTTGGGCGTGTCTCTTCGGCTGCGGCTACGTGATCTACGGCGTCGGCGGGCAGGGGACGTACGGGCTTGGGTTCGGTCTGCTGGCCGTCTCCATCGTGGCGACGGTCGTCTTGATGAAACTCGTCGGGCGCGTCAAACTTTCGTAATGGCGTTCGCGCTTTTTAACACTCAAACAGGAGATATCGGAATGAAAAAATTGATGTTCGTGGCGGCGGCGCTGGCCGCAGCCGTGGGATTGACGGGATGCGCATCTTGCAAGACGTGCTGCTGCGCGACGAAGAACGCGCCGTTGCCCAAGTACGAGAACAAGGACTTCTATGTTGGCGGCACGTTCGACGCGGACGGCATCAACCAGGGCGGGAAGTTCGACGCCGCCAAAGCCACGCAGGCCTACTTCGACATGTTCAAGCGCTTCGGCTATCCCGTCTATCCCGCGTTGAAGGACGCTTCGCTCACGAAGCCGGGGCTTGGGTTCTGGGCCGTCGATTTCATGAAGGGCGACTTCATGCACTACGGCATGGGCGGCGTGATCTGGGTGGACGAAATCAAGGAAGAATATTTTGGCCACGACATCTATCTGCTGCCGGGCCAGTCCATCGCCGAACACAGCCACGTGGCGGGTCATGTGAAGGAGAAGGATCGTTGGACGGGACAGGTGTTCGACAAGGACATTCCGCCGAAAATGGAATCTTGGCTCGTCCGCCACGGTTGGGTGTACGGTTTTTCGGACGCCGGCGAACCCAACCTCGACAAGTTCCCGGAAGCGAAGGCCCAGTTGTCCAAGCTGTTGACGAAAGTCGATCCGAAGACGGGCAAGGCGCTTCTCAAGAGCGTACATGTGGAGAAGTGGACGGCTGACGGTGTGGCCCACAAGCTGCCCCGCACGTGCGGTTGGCACTTCATGATGGGCGGAACCGAGGGGGCGATCGTCTCCGAATTCGCGAACTTCCACGACGGTAACTGCAATCGTTATACGGTGCCCGGCGTCGGTTTTTGATTTGAACGAAAAGAAGGAGTTTGACCATGACGATCAAGAAGGAATACATGCACACGGGCATTCCCGTGGCGACCAAGATGGACGGCATGACCTACATGGAAGGCCTGAAGGTCTGGATCGCGAATAATGCGGATTACAGCATCGAATACCTGTACTGGGAACGCGAGACGCCGTGCGCCTACCGCATGGTGGCCGATCCGCACGTGGCCTACAAGGTGGATGACGTCGACGCGGCGGTGAAAGAGGCCGTGGCCGAGGGCGCAATCGTGCTGCTGCCGAAGTATTCGCTGGGCGGTACGTGTGCAATCGCCTACGTGGGTTACCCGAATAACGGGCCGCAGGTCGAGTTCTTCCAAGCGTAATCGTCCGTCCCTCCACTGAGAAAGGCGTTTTCCCATGGCAATGAAAAAGTTCATCAACGATCCGGCGAATCTGACGGCCGAACTGCTCGACGGTCTCGTGCAGTGCTACTCGAATCAGCTCGCGCTCAAGAACGAGAAAATCGTCGTGCGTGCGCAGCCGAAGCCGGCGGACAAAGTTGCAATCGTGACGCTGGGCGGCACGGGGCATGAACCGGCGCTGGAAGGATTCGTTGGCGAAGGAATGCTTGACGCGGCCGTTGCGGGCGACATCTTCGCCGCCCCCGGCGGTGAAAAGGTCTTCGAGGCGCTCGAACTCCTGCAGCGTCCGGCGGGCATTCTGCTCGTCACGCTCAACCACAACGGCGACCGCATGAGCGCGAACAAGGCGTTGCGCAAGGCGGCGAAGGCCGGCATCCTCGTGAAGGAAGTCGTCGTGCACGATGACATTGCGCAGGGTCCCCACACGCCGGAAGACGACAAGCGCGGCCTTGGCGGCTGCATTCCGCTGATCAAGGTCGTCGGCGCGGCGGCCGAGGCCGGCAAGTCGCTTGATGAAGTCGCGAAAATCGCCGACTGCTTCAACCAGGGCATCGCGACGCTCTCCGTCGCGCTCAAGGTGGCCACGCATCCGCAGAACGGCCAGGAAATCGGCGCGATCGACGAGGACAAGATGGAAGTGGGCATGGGCCAGCACGGCGAAGGCGGTGGTGGCGTGATGCCGGTCAAGACGGCCGACGAGACGGCCGCGCTCATGGTCAAGTCGCTCATGGAGGCGACGGGCGTGAAGGCGGGTGACAAGGCGTTCCTCGTGGTCAACGGGTCGGGCGCGACGACGCTGATGGAAATGCTCATCGTCTATCGTGCGGCCAAGAAAATCCTCGAAGACGCGGGTATTTCCGTTCTGCCGGGCAAGTGCACGGAGTTCCTCACGGTGCAGGAGATGGCTGGTTTCCAGATGACGCTCTGCAAGTGCTGCGATACGTGTGCGGGTTATCTGGCGGCGCCGTCCAACGCGCCGTATTGGACGACAAAGTAACCGTTGTTTCACACTTCAATCGGGCGGACAGACGATGCGGATTTCAAGACGAAACTTCCTTGAAGCGGGTTTCCTGACGACGGGGGCCGTTTGTACGGGTTGTCTGTCCTCACCTGCGGCGACGGGGCGTATCTACGTCCCCGCCGCCGTTCCCATCGCCCGCAGGGCGAAGTTGCGTCCGGCGGACACGCCGATTCGCATGGCGTTCATTGGCGTGGGCGGACGCGGCGGCACGAACCTCAACGAGTTCTACAACCTGGGCGAACAGATCGTCGCGCTTTGCGACGTGGACAAAAACCGATTGGACAGCGCGGCTCGGAAGGTGTCTGAACGCTTCCCGAAAGTCCATTGTTATCAGGACTGGCGGCAGTTGCTGGAACGCGAGAAGAATCTAGATGCCGTGGTCGTCTCTACGCCGGATCATATGCATGGCATCTGTGCGATTGCCGCGATGGAGCAGGGATGCCACGTCTATGTGGAGAAGCCGCTCGTGCGGACGTGGTGGGAGGCCGAGCGTTTTCGCGACGTGGCAAAAGCCTGTGGCGTGATGACGCAGATGGGAAACAACGGGAACGGCACGGACGGGCAACGCCGCAATATCGAGATCCTTCAGAGTGGCGTGCTGGGCGAAATTCGAGAGATCCACGTCACGACGGATCGGCCGATTTGGCCGCAGGGAATTGAACGGCCCGACGGCAGTGACGTCGTGCCGGACGCGCTGGACTGGAATCTCTGGTTGGGCGTTGCGCCGAAGCGTCCGTTCAAAAAGAACGTCTACCATGCGTTCAAATGGCGCGGGTGGTTCGATTTCGGCACGGGCGCGATGGGCGACATCGCCTGCCATGCGATGAGTTTCTTCTGGCGGGGATTGGATTTGCGCGACACGCTATCCGTGGAGACGGTCAAGTCGACGCCGAAATTTGCCGAGACGTATCCGGCGGCGACGACGGTGAAGTTGACCGTGACGAGCGGAAAGCAGACGATGCCGATCGACGTGTTCTGGTATGACGGCAAAACGGGGCCGGACGCCGAGACGTGCCGCCGTCTGACGGACGGCAAGGTGGCGCAGATGGGCGGGACGCTGATTCGCGGGACGCATGGCGTCTGGTGGAACGGCCAGATTTTGATGGCGGGCGACGCGAAGTTTGTGCGCCATCACGACCACGCGGCGACGCGGAATCTTCCGCAGACGTTGCCGCGTGTCAAGAACCATCATTGGGAATTTGTCGAAGCGGTACGTGGCGGTGCGCGTCCGTTCTCGCATTGGGATCATTCCGTCCCGTTGACCGAAGCCGTGTTGTTGGGCTGTATCTCCCAGCGCGTCGACGGGCGTCTCTGTTGGAACGCTTCGGAAGGGCGCTTTGCCAATTCAGACGCCGCCAACGCGCTGTTGAAGCCCGAATGCCGTTACGGGTGGACGATTGGCTGACGCACGGAGGCGTGTGCGGATGACGGTGCGGTCGTGGTTGAGTTTCTTTCGTCTGCCGAACCTGCCGACCGCGCCCGGTGATGCCTGGGTGGGTGCGGCGTTCGCGTTGCCGTTCGCCGAAGAGCGGCTTTTTCAAGGCGTGGCGGCGGGCGTCGTGGCGTTGGCGATTTATCTGTTCGGCCTTGCGGACAACGATGTGGTTGGCGCGAATACGGACGGTGCGGAACGTCCGATTCCGGCGGGGCGGATTTCCCTGCGAACGGCGAAGATTGTTCGTGCGTGTCTGTTGTTGACCGTCGTGGGGCTGGGGTGGGCGTTCGCGTTGAGCGGTACCTGGTGGGGGGCGGCGGGAAGCCTGATCGTCGTCGTGTGCCTCTACAATCGGTTGAAAAGCAAGTGGCTGATGGGATTGTGCCGAGGACTGAGCGTGGCGGCGGGCGCGTGTGCCGTCCATGCGGAATGTTCGGGGGCGCTGGCCTTTCTCGTTCTGGGGTGGACGGCCTATATCGCGGCGGTGACGAAACTTTCAGAAGGGGAGGATCGGGCGTCGGCGGGATTGGGACGCGTTCGTTTCGTCTGGGGGCTGGCGGCGTTCGTACCCTGCGGTGCGTGTTTCTTTCTGACGCCGCCCCAATCGCCGTTGCTGCCCTTGGTGGGGGCGCTGTTCGCCTATTTGAACTGGTGCGTGGCCGTCAGTCCGCTCGCACGACCACATGATGCGGGGACGCGCCGTCGAGCCGTCGGCTTGACCATTGGCGCGTTGCTTTACCTGCAAATCGGCTTTATGCTCGTCGTGCCGCGCATGGAGTTCGTCGCGGCCGCGTTGGCGGTCTGGGTGGCGTCTCGCCTCTGCCGCCGCCTCGCCCCCTCGATTTCCGGGTCGTAAAGGGCTGATCCGGTTTCACAATCACCCTGCCAATAAAAAATGCAACGGAACGAACTTCGTGATTGACTTGGACGACGGAATGGGGTATCATACTCCGCAACTTGACGATTTCAGAATTTTGGAAACTTGAACAAGGAGTCAATATGAATCGCATCATGAAGAGTGGTTTGCTTGCTTGCGCGTTGGCGCTGGCCGCGCAGCCGATTTTCGCGCAGGAGACGGCGGAGAAGGAATACGCCGGCGCTCCGGATCCGAAGTCGTACGGCTACACGGTGCTGGCCGTTGGTTTGGCGTCGCCAATCACGCTTCCGTGGGGCAATGACTGGGACGTGTTCGGTCTCGACCTCAATCTGCTCTATAGCGATTGCAACAAGATGTACGGTATCCAGTTGGGCGGCCTTGCCAACTGTGCGCGTTTGGATATGTACGGTGCGCAGGTCGCACTGGGGTGCAACTATGCGAACCGTAATGCCTACGGTCTGCAGGTTTCGCTTGCCAACGTCTGCAACCGCGAACAGATGGGCATCTTTGTGGATGCGGTTGGCGTGAACCGCGAGTCGTCGGGGTTGCGGGCGGATTTGATTGGGTCGCTCTGCGGTGAGTCGTTCTACGGCCTTTCGGTCGCGGGCCTGGCGAGTGCGGTGCGTGAGGACATGTGGGGTTGGCAGCTTGCGCTCGGCGGCACGTTCGCGCGTCGGGTCCATGGTTTCCAGACGGCGCTTCTGTTCAACATGACGGACGAATTGCGGGGCGCCCAGTTGGGAATTGTGAACTACGCATCAACGTGTTCGGCCGGTTTCCAGGTCGGTTTGGTGAACATGATCATGGACAACGAAGTTCCTGTTCTTCCGTTCTTCAACTGCTACTTCTAAGTTGATTTTGAGGATTGCGACTGTAGCTCAATTGGATAGAGCGTTGGCCTCCGAAGCCGAAGGTTGCTGGTTCGATCCCAGTCAGTCGCACCAATCGTGAGAATACGAAGCCCTTGTGGATGTCAGTCCGCAGGGGTTTTTCATTTGTAGCCGTCTATGAGGAACGGATGGAGATGATTCTGCCTGATTTTCTAGTTCTTCGTGCGCGGATGGTACGTGAAATCCGCGCGTTTTTTGACGCCCGTGATTTCGTCGAGGTGGACACGCCCGTACGCATTCCCGCGCCGGCGCCGGAGCCGCACATCGACTGTCCGCCCAGTGGAACGTGGTATCTACGTGCCTCGCCCGAACTTCAGATGAAGAAGCTGTTGGCGGCAGGTTTGTCGCGCATCTATCAGATCGGGCCGTGTTTCCGAGCGGGCGAGAAGGGGCGTAAGCACAGTCCCGAATTCACGATGCTCGAATGGTATCGGGCGCGGGCGGATTATCTGGACATCGCGGCGGACATGGAAGCGCTCGTTGGCGGTCTGCTCACCCATTTTCGGGGCATTGTGTGCAAACCGTTCGTACGTCTGTCCGTACGGGAGGCCTATCGGCGTTTCGCGGGCTGGGATCCCATAGCGGACTTTGATCAAGATCGTTTCGATTTCGACATGGCGGAGAAGATTGAACCGAATCTACCGAAAGAGCCGACGTTTCTGATGGACTATCCCGCCCCCGCCGCCTCGTTGTCGAAATTGAAAGCGAACGATCCGCGTGTCGCGGAACGCTGGGAACTCTATGTGGACGGTATGGAACTCGCCAATGCATTCACGGAATTGACGGATCCCGTCGAACAGCGTCGGCGTTTCGTGTCCGCGAAAAAAGAACGCCAGATGTTGGGCGAGGCGGACTATCCGTTGGACGAGGATTTTCTTGCCGTCCTGGGCGCGATGCCACCGTCCGGCGGTGTTGCACTCGGCGTGGATCGTCTGGCGATGCTCGTTTGCGGAACGCAGACGATTGACGACGTGCGTATCTCCCCCTAACGAAACGACATGTTTGTGTTCGTCTTCCTGTAGGAGGACCTTTTTGCGTGGGTTGGTTGTTTGATTGGGCGGAAAGGAAAACGAGATGAAGAGACTGATTGCGATGGCGGCGGTGGCCGCGACGGGAGCGTGTCTGTTCGGTAGAACCGCGTGCTCGTGCTGAAAGAGGGGCAGGCGCTCGTCGATGCCGTGTTTGAACCGGCCACCGT
>CAZTHR010000027.1:0-14399 GCA_964613265.1 uncultured Lentisphaeraceae bacterium
AAAATCTGCGGTCATGGGAATGTTTTTTTGGTATAATGGCGAATTGCGTCCGATGTCTTGAAGGAAGAGCCGGCACGTCGCGCCGGGACGCACTGATTTAAACTGAAAGGTCTGACTGATGAAACCGATTCTGCTTTCGGGAACTTCCGCGTTTTCGCCGTTCCGTCTCGATGCGCTCCGTGCCGCCCTGGGCGTGTACGACGAGGCCCTTAGAAAGGCCGCGATTGACGCCACGTGGGTCTACGCGATCCAGCCGGAGGGCGATGGACCGGACGCCGCCACGCTCGAACGCGCGGCGACGCTGCTGAACGCGACGGGCGCGGCGGCCGCGCTGCCCGCGGGCGGGTTCTACGTGACGCCCCGCAAGGGCACGATCTCCCCCTGGTCGTCCAAGGCCACCGACATTTTCCGCAACTGCGGCCTCAAAGGCATCGCGCGCGTCGAGCGCGGTATCCGCTTCGTCGTCTCCCCCGCCGTGCCGCCGGCCGCGTTCGCCGCACTGCACGACAAGATGACCGAGGGCGTCTACGCCGCGCTTGACGACCTTTTCGACTGTCCGCCGCCGAAGCCGGGTCGCATCTACGACGTGCTGGCGAAGGGCGTCGAGGCCATCCGCGAGGCGAACGTCGAGATCGGCCTTGCGATCTCCGAACCCGAAATGCAGTATCTTGCCGATTCCTTCACGGCGGCGGGGCGCAATCCCACGGACACCGAGCTCGTCATGTTCGGCCAAGTCAACTCTGAGCACTGCCGCCACAAGATCTTCGGCGCGAAGTTTATCATCGACGGGAAGGAAATGCCGAACTCGCTCTTCGGCATGATCAAGAACACGCACGCGAAGAACGGCGTTGGCACGCTCGTCGCCTACAAGGACAATTCGTCCGTCGTCGAGGGCTTCGAGACGCAAACGTTCGGCCCGCTGCCGGAGGATCCGAAGAAGGCCGATTCCGCCGAAGGCACGAAGGGGCACGTCTATGGCTTCAAGAAGGTGCAGCTCGACCAGCTCATGAAGGTCGAGACGCACAACCATCCGACGGCGATTTCGCCGTTTCCCGGCGCCGCGACGGGCGTGGGCGGCGAAATCCGCGACGAGGCGGCCACGGGCACGGGATCGCGCACGGTCGCGGGCATCTGCGGCTTCATGGTGAGCGACCTGCACGTACCGGGCTTCCCCCAACCGTGGGAGCGTGAATACGCCGAGTTCCCGAAGCGCCTTGCCACGCCGCTGGCGATCATGACGGAAGGGCCGCTCGGCGGCGCCGCGTTCGGCAACGAGTTCGGTCGTCCGCAGCTGACGGGCTTCTTCCGCACGTACGAGGGCGAGGCGGCCGGGCTGTATCGCGGCTACCACAAGCCGATCATGCTCGCGGGCGGGCACGGCCTCATCATCCGCGACCAGGTGGAGAAAAAGCCCGTCACCACGGGCGCGTACATTGTCCAGATCGGCGGCCCGGCGATGCGCATCGGCCTCGGCGGCGGTGCGGCCTCCTCGATGATGACCGGCACGAACGACGAGGCGCTCGACTTCAACTCCGTCCAGCGCGGCAACGCCGAAATGCAGCGCCGCTGCCAGGGCGTGATCAACGCCTGCGCGGCTCTCGGCAAGAAGAACCCCATCCTCTCCATCCACGATATCGGCGCGGGCGGCCTCTCCAACGGCTGCCCCGAACTCGTCGAGGCGACGGGCGGAAAATTCGAGCTTCGCAAGGTGCACAACGAAGAGTTCTCGATGAACCCGATGGAGATCTGGTGCTGCGAGGCGCAGGAACGCTACGTCCTCGCGCTCCGCCCGGAGGCGCGCGCCTTCTTCGAGTCCCTCTGCGCCCGCGAACGCTGCCCCGTGGCGTTCATCGGCGAGGCGACGGGCGACCAGCGGCTCGTGCTGGAGGACGACTACTTCCACGACCGGCCGATCGACATGGACATCCGCGTCCTGCTCGGCAAGCCGCCGCGCATGGTGCGCGACGTGACGCGCGTCGTGCGCGAACACGCGCCGCTCAATCTCAAGGACGTCAAGCCGCAGGATGCGTTCTTCCGTCTCCTCCACCTGCCGACGATTGCGGACAAGACATTCCTCATCACGATCACCGACCGCTCCGTGACGGGCCTTGTGGCGCGTGACCAGATGGTCGGCCCCTACCAGCTGCCGGCGGCGGACTGCGCCGTGACGACGATGGGCTACAAGACGCTCAACGGGCAGGCGATGGCGACGGGCGAACGCAGCCCCGTCGCGCTCGTCGACGCGCCGGCGTCCGGCCGCCTCGCCGTCGCGGAGGCGCTGACGAACCTCGCCGCCGCCGATTGCGGCGACATCCGCAACGTCCGCCTCTCCGCCAACTGGATGGCGCCCTGCGGCGAACCCGGCGAAGACGCGAACCTCTACGATACGGTGGAGGAACTCGGCCTCCGCTTCTGCCCCGCGCTGGGCGTCTCCATCCCCGTGGGCAAGGACAGCTGCTCGATGCACACCACGTGGACGGACTCGAAGGGCGTCGACCACCGCCAGGTGGCGCCGCTCTCGCTCGTCGTCTCGTCCTTCGCGCCCGTCGCGGACGCCACGCGCACGGTGACGCCCGACCTCAAGCGCGACGCGGCCGGCAGCGTGCTGCTGTCTGTCGATCTCAGTCGCGGCGCGAACCGCCTCGGCGCCTCCTGCCTCGCGCAGGTCTACAACCAGCTCGGCAACGAGACGGCCGACGCCGACGCGAAAGCGCTCAAGGCGTTCTTCAACGCGATGCAGACGATCGTGCGCAGGGGGCTGGCGCTCGCCTACCACGACCGTAGCGACGGCGGTCTGGCCGTGACGTTGGCCGAAATGGCGGTCACGGGCGGCGTCGGTCTTGACGTGACGCTGCCGGACGGCGATGCGCTCTCCGTCCTCTTCAGCGAAGAGCCGGGCGCCGTGCTCCAGGTCGCCGTCGAAAATCTCGTGGACGTGTTGGCCGTCTTCGCCGAGGCGGGGTTGGGCGACGCCGTCCAGCGCATTGGCGCGTTGACGGACGACCGTTCGTTCACGATCCGCGTGGGCTTCCGCCGCGCGATTGCGACGGACATCACGGCGATTCGCCGCGCGTGGTCGGAAACGACGTACCGGATGCAGGCGCTGCGCGACAACCCGGTCACGGCCCGCGAGGAGTACGACAACGGCCTCGACGAGAACGATCCCGGCCTGACGTTCCATCTCACCTACGATCCGGACGCGGCGGTCAAGGCGTCGAAGACGGCGGGCGGCAAGCCGCGCATCGCGATTCTGCGCGAACAGGGCGTGAACGGGCACATCGAAATGGCGGCGGCGTTCGCGCTGGCCGGCTTCGAGAGCGTGGACGTCCACATGACGGATCTGCTCGCCGGGCGCGTGGATTTGGCCGACTTCCAGGGACTTGTCGCCTGCGGCGGCTTCAGCTACGGCGACGTGCTGGGCGCGGGCTCCGGCTGGGCGCGTTCGATTCTCTTCAACGCGAAGCTCAAGACGATGTTCCGCAAGTTTTTCCATCGCAAGGACACGTTCTCGCTCGGCGTGTGCAACGGTTGCCAGATGCTCTCGCAGCTGAAGGATCTCATTCCCGGCGCGGCGGACTGGCCGGAGTTCAAGCGCAACGTCTCCGAGCAGTTCGAGGCGCGGTTCTGCACGCTCGAAGTGCTGGACTCGCCGTCGATCTTCTTCAAGGGCATGGCGGGCAGCCGCGTGCCGATCGCCGTCGCGCATGGCGAAGGGCGCGTCGTGTTCCCGGCGGACGCGAAGCCCGAGAAGGCGTTTGCCGCGCTGCGCTACGTGGACGGGCGCGGGCAGGCGACGGAACGCTATCCGTGGAATCCGAACGGGTCGGCGGGCGGTCTGACGTCCTTCACGTCGAAGGACGGCCGCGCGACGATTATGATGCCGCATCCGGAACGCGGCTTCCGCGCCAGCCAGCTGTCGTATCGCAGCGGCTGTTTCGCGAAGGAGGCCGGCCCGTGGCTGCGGATGTTCCGCAATGCCTATGCGTTCGCCGTCCAGGCGCGCGGATGAAAGGGAAATTGCGATGGCCGAGACGAAACAGGGCGCGAAGACGGAACAGACGTTTGAGACGGCGCTGAAGGCGCTGGAAACCCTCGTCGCCCAAATGGAATCCGGTACGTTGTCGCTGGACGACATGATGCAGAACTTCGAGAAGGGGCGCGCGCTCGTGAAGTTCTGCACGGCCGAACTGAACGGCATCCAGCAGCAGATCGAGAAGGTCGTGAACGCGGCTGCGACGCCGCCGGTGACGGAACCGCTCAATCTCCAGAAGAAATGATGCACACGAAAGCCGAATCATGATATGTCTTTCTTCGCATTGACCAGCAGCACGTGGAGCGGCCTGTCCGACGGCGTGGCGATTCTCATCATCGCCGCGTTGCTCGTGTGCGGGGCGCTGTTGGGCTATGCGTTGCGCGCGTTCATCGGCCGCGTCCGTGCGGAATCGATCGAGCGGCGATTGCGTCTGCGGACGGCGGAATGCGAATCGGAAATCAAGGCGCGGTTGAAGGAGGCCGACATCGCCGCGCGTACGACGGTGCTGAAGGCGAAGGAGGAGTTTGCGGCATCGACGAAGAAACGTCTCGCCGACCTCCAGTCCGTCGAAGAACGGCAGACGCGGCGCGAAGACAATCTCGATCGCAAGGCGGCGAATCTGGACGCGCGTGAAACGGCCGTGGCGGCGCGGGCGGCGGCGGCGGAAAAGTCCGAAACGGCCGCACGTGAGATGTCGGCTGCCGCAGACCGGCGGTTTCAGGCGCTCGCCCGCATGACGCATCAGGAAGCACGGCGGGAGATTCTGGCGCGGGCGAACGCCGAACTCCGCGCCGACGCGGCCATTCTGTCGCGGCGCATCCAGGAGGCGGCGCGGGAGCAGGGCGCGGCCCGTGCGGCGAAAATCGTGGCCGAGGCGATTCAGCGGTGCGCCGTGGCGCAGGTCGGCGAGTGGACGACGACGGCGGTGGCGTTGCCGTCGGCGGAGATGAAGGGACGCCTCGTCGGGCGCGACGGACGCAATATCCGCGCGTTCGAGGCGGCGACGGGCGTGTCGCTCGTGCTGGACGAAACACCGGAGATGGTCGTGCTGTCGGCGTTCAATCCTGTGCGCCGCGAAGTGGCCCGTCGGGCGTTAACGGCGCTGTTGGCCGATGGACGCATTCACCCCGCCGCGATCGAGGCGGCCGTGGCGACGGCGGAACAGGCCGTGACGCAGGACATGACGGCGGCGGGCGCGGCGGCCGCGATGGAGGCCGGCGTCACGGGGTTGGGTGCGGAAACTCTGCGGTTGATGGGCACGCTTGCGTATCGGACGTCGAGTGCGCAGAACGTGCTGCGCCATTCCGTCGAAGTCGCGTTGTTGACGGGCGCGTTGGCGGCGGAGATGGGGTTGGATGTCGAGCACGCGCGGCGTGTCGGATTCCTCCACGACATCGGCAAGGCGTTGACGATCGAGCAGAAGGGCGCCCATGCGCCGCTGGGCGCCCAGTGGCTCAAGGCGCACGGCGCGTCCGCGTCGGTGTGCGCGGCCGTGGCGGCGCACCATGGCGATCCGGGGACGGATGGCGGCGTGTATGGCATTTTGTGTGCGGCGGCGGACGCGATTTCGTCGGCGCGGCCGGGTGCCCGTCGCGAGACGGCGGGCGCGTATGTGGCGCGGCTTGAACAAGTGGAGCGTTTGGCGCGCGCGCACGCCGGCGTGACGGGCGCATTCGCCGTGCAGGCTGGCCGCGATTTGCGTGTGATCGTGGATCCGGCGGCCGTGACGGATGCCGAAGCGTCCGTGCTGGCAGGCGAGATTTGCCGTGAGATTTCCGCGCAAACGACGATTCCCGGCCTCGTGCGCGTGACGGTCGTACGGGAATTGCGGTGCGTTGAATACGCGAAATGAGCAAGTGAAAGGAGTGCGGACATGAAGAGAGTTCTGTTTTGGACGTTGGTGTGCGTGTTGGGCGCACAGGCGGGCTTGGTCGAGGAGACGAAGTCACGGCCCGTGCTGGCGGGCGCGGTCGTGTTGGCGCCGTTCGAGACGGTGTCGGCGAAGGTGACGAATCTGGGCGCGACGATCAACAATCCGCTCGTGCCCATGCTCGTCTGCACGGCGCTCCAGCAGCAGCTGACGCAGACCTACGGGGCGTTCCGGTCGGACGCGCCGATGGGCTGGCTGAGTTATGTGCAGACGCCCGCGTTCGACATCGCGGCGACGAACGACGACCGTGTGGCCGTGGCGGATCTAGCCGAGATGGTCTTCGTCTATCCGAGCGTCGACAAGGCGGCGGGGATGCTGTTGAACAATCCGGGGTCGACGAAGACGCCCGACGGCGCCATTCGTCTGTTGCCGAGCGAAACGCGCCCGAAGGAGTTGTATGCGCGGTTCACGGCGGACGGCCGTCACTGCGCGTTCGCGTCGTCTGCCGCGCTTGCGGCGCAGGCGCTGGCGGATTTCGCGAAAATCGATCGGTCGGACGCGCCCGGCGGGACGCGCCCGTTGGCGACGGTCTCCGTGACGACGCGCGGGCTGACGGTCATCGCGTCCCATGATCGGGGGCTTGACGTTGCCGTACAGACGGAGAAAAAGGAGGCGTCTGCGGCGGCGGTCGAGCGGAAGGTTCAGGAGATGTTGACGGCGCGGAACAAGCGTCAGATGGCGCAGTTGGGACAACTCGCGGGCATTGAGATGACGCTGGATCTGGATGCGCAGGGGTTGTCGCTAGTCGGCAAGGCGCAGGCGAAGCCCGGCCGCGCGACGGCGACGGCGGGATTCCGCCTCCCGGCGGGTGCGTTCGACCGGTTGCCGTCGTCCGCGATGCTCTTCGGCGCGGGGAGTGTCTACGACATGAGTGGCTATACGTCCGCCGCCGACTTCACGGCAGACCGGACGTTTTTGATGGCGTTCGTCGAATGTCTGCCCGAACTCGCGGCACAGGACAAATCGAAAAGCGTTTCGCAGACGTTCGCGGTCGAGTTGAAGAATGTGCTTACGGAGGCGTTGGCGGCGTTTCCCGTGCCGGCGGCGACGGACTGGGAGGCGACGGCCGTGGTGTGCGATACGGCGCGTCATCCCGCACTTGTGTCCGTGGGCGAGCGGGCGGCCGCAACGCAGTGGAACGCCGTGGGTGACAAGATGATGGCGCGTCTGGTGACGTGTCTGGAGAAGGCTTTCCCGAAAACGAAGTTTCTGACCGTGGCCGGGGCGGGCGACTACCGGATTGATTGCCATGCGGTGATTGACCATGCGGGCGCTCAGGCGGGGATCAAGCCGACGGATGCGGCGGCGAAGGATCTGGCGGACGGCAAGAAGAATCTCGCGGACATTCTGGGCGGCGCGATGTTGCAGGTTCGGACGACGGGCGAAGGAACGGCGTACCAGACGACGCTGGCGTATTCCGGCTTCAAGCCGGCGGCGGGAGGCACGACGCCCGAAGCGCGTCTGGCGGCCGCCTTGCCAGAAGTCGCGAAGGAACGTCCCTCTGCCGCGTTCTACGCGACGCCCTATGCGTTCGTGCGCGACGTTGTGTTGCCAATCGTCGTCAAGTTGACGGAGAAGGAGACGTCGGAGCAGTGTGCGGCGATGATGAAGGCGATGACGCCGGCGGCGGCGAACAGCGCCTGGGCGGGTGCAACGTGGAACGACGCGGACGGGTCGATTCGTTTCGTCTCCCGCATTACGTCGAACGAGCTCAAGAACTTCGGCGCGGCGTTCAACGCCTTCACGGCGGCGTCGATGTCCGCCGCGCTGAACGACGATGCGGAAGAAGACGCCGAGGATGACGAATAGCACCTCGACGGGCGTGGAAATTTTTAAGATTCTGCTATAATACATGTGTATGGCACAGGAACAGAATATTCGCACCTCTCCTGCGGAGGGGAATCCCGATTCATTCCGCAAGGCGGCGATGGTGGGCGTGGTCGGGCGCACGAACGCCGGCAAGTCCACGATCGTGAACCGTCTCGTGGGCGAGAAGGTCTCGATTGTCAGCCCCGTGGAGCAGACGACGCGCAACACGATTCGGGGGATTGTGGAAGACCCGCGCGGGCAGCTCGTCCTGCTCGACACGCCGGGTCTGCACAAGGCCGTCGGCCCGCTTGGCAAACTTCTGAACGGCATGGCGCGCGCGACGTCCGCCGGTGTGGACATTCTGCTCGTCGTCTTTGACGCGGCGCATGAACCGCAAATGGAGGACGAAGGCTGGATGCGTCGTGTTCTGCGCGAACGTCCGGCGCACGTTGTCTTCGCTCTCAACAAGTGTGACCAGTCGCCATTCTTCGAGACGATGTTCCGCGACCTCTGGACGACCCTCGTGCAGGAATCGCAGACGGCGGACAAGCCGTCGCCCGCCGTGGCTCCGCCGGTCCCCGTGTGGGTGACGGTCTGTGGCGTTCGACCGCGTGGCTGTGACGCGCTGATGTCCGCGTTGTTCGATTTCGCCGAAGTCGGCCCTGCTCTGTTTCCTGAAGATGTTGTCACGGACTATCCGCGCAAGTTGGCGATTGCAGATGTCGTGCGTGAAAAAATGCTTCACTACCTTCAGGAGGAAGTTCCGCATGAAATCGGCGTGTCCGTGACGCGCCTCATCGAGGACGCTCGGCGCGGCTGGGACGTCGAAATTACAATCTACGTCAACCGCGCCTCCCAGAAGGGGATTGTGCTGGGGCCGAAGGCCTCGTATCTCAAGGCTGTGCGTCAGCACGCGGAGGCGGAATTGTCCGACCTTTTCGACGTCGACATTCGTCTGGACATCTGGGTCAAGGTCGTGCCGAACTGGATGAAGAACAACCGTCTGTTGGCGGAGATGGGATATTTGGGCGCCGAGCGATGAAACGCCGGTCGATCTTTTTCGTGGCGCTTCTGCTCGTGGCGCTTTCCGCCCGCTCGTCTGAACTGGCGGTGGCGCGGCGTGCATTGGGCGACGGCCTCGACGTCATCGCGTTGAACCATGCCGTCGCGGCCGAAGCGGCGGCGACGAACGCCGCCGATCGGACGATGGCCCGTCTCGTGCAGCTGGAGGCGTTGGCTCGTGCACGGAAAGCGCACGATGTGTTGGCGCGGCTGGATCAGTGGTCTGACGCGACGGACGAGACGTTCCGTTACTGGCGGGCGTGGGCGCTCGTTCAGGAAGGGCAGACGGCCGCTGCGTACGAGGTGTTGAAGACGCCGTTCCGCGATTCGTCGAACCTGGCCCGCGCTCGGCTCTTGACGGCGCGGCTGGCCGCGCAGGCCGGCGACCGCGCGGCGGCGGAATCCGCGTTTCGGCAGACGGCGGAGGCGTTGAAGGACGACCCGGTGGCACGGACGGAAAACGCCGTGGAGTGGGCGCGGGCGTTGATCGCGTTGAAGGATCTGCCGGCGGCGTTGGAGGTTCTTCGCCACGCGCGCGCGTTGGACGTGCCGGGGCCGATTGGCGATGAGGCGCGTCTGCTGGCGGCCGATCTTGCGGCGCGGGTTGGTGATACGGCCGGTGCGACCGCGTTGTGGCGGCAGATTCTCGCCGATGGCACGAATGTTTCCGAAGCGGCGGCCGTCGGCGCGGCGTGTTCGTTCTTTGAATCGCTATGGACGTCCGGTGCCACGAACGATGCGCTGACCGTCATTGCGGGGGCCGTCCATCGTGCGACGCGGCCGAAGTTGGTACGCCGCGCGGGGTTCATGCAGGGATTCGCCCAGCTGGCGTTGCCGGCGTTGCGCGAGGCGGGACGGACGAACATTGTCGCGCTGATTCGGAAATATCCGGGGTCGCAGGATGCGCGCGCGGCGCATCGCCGTTTGGCGGATCGTCTGCTGGATCTTGGCGAAGCCCGTGCCGCCGTGAAGGAATACGGGATTTTGCTGGAGTCGTATCCGGATTTGGCGCGTGATCCAGAAGTGTTGGAAGCGCGGGGCGCGGCGTGTTTGCAGGCGGGTTTGCGCGTTGAAGCGGCGGGTGCGTTCGCGCGCGCGGCACAGTTCGCCACGACGAATGCGGTCGTCCGTGCGCGTTGCCATTTTCGTCAGGGCGACGCGCTGATGGCCGACGGTCGTTACGAGGAGGCGGCTGCCGCGTATGCGCGTGTCGACGATGCCGCGCTGGCTTCGCGTGCGCGTTACCAGAAGGGCGATGCGCTCGTGCGGGCCGGGCGGGCGGATGATGCGGCGGCCGATTTTCAGGCCGTGTTGGATGCGGGCGGTCCTTATGCGTTGAAAGCGGGGTTGCGCCTTGCGGCGCACATGGCCGCCATCGGGCGTCCCGAAAACGCGATTGCCCTCTACACGCGCCTCCTGGGCGAGAAGAGCCGCGTGGACGATGCGGATTTGTTGGATGGTCGAGAGCCTTCGTCCGCCACGTCCGCGCCGACCGCCGCCGAAACGGCTGCCCGTGCGCCGGAAATGCGCGCGGCCGTGCGGCTCGGGCGCGGGCGTGCCTACTACATGGCCTACCGTTGGCAGGAAGCGGAAGCCGATTTCATGGAAGTTGCGCGGTTGCGTCCGGCTCGTGCGAACGAGATGAAATTCCTCTCCGCCCTCTGCCGCTATGGCGCAGGACAGGACGCCGAGGCCGTCGCGGCGGTGCGTGAACTATTGACGACGACGGTTGATTCGCCGTTGCGCGCAGACTTGATGTTGTGGCTGGCGAAGTACGAAGTGGCCCATCAGGATGCGGCGGCGGCGTTGCAGGGATTCGAGATTTGCGCGACGAACCGGTTTCTGTCGAACGCGCGGCAATTGGAGGCGCTGGAACGCGCGGCGGGTTGTGCGCGGGCGATCCACGACTATCCGAAAGCGTTGGAATTGCTCAAGACGTTCATGCTGAATCCAGATGTTGTCGCCGCCGAGACGAAGCACACGGCGCTCACGCCGTTGCTTGCGGAGGCGTTGTTGTTGCAGGGGGAGGTGTTGACGGAGCTTGGCCGCTTCTCGGAAGCATCGCTCGTGTTGGATCGTGCCGTTCGTCTGCCGCTCGGCGAAGACCTCCATCGGCGGGCTTTGATCGCGCGGGCGGATTGTCTGTTTGCCATGGGCGGCGATGACGACGCCCGCTACCGTCAGGCGCTCGAAGCCTATCGGGCCGTGGTGGCGGACGAACGACTCTCACCTTCGAAACGGCTCGTTCTCGCGCACAAGATCGGTTTGGCGCTCGACAAGTTGGCGAGGAATCTCGACGAGATGGCAGCGGCGGCCGACCAGTATTATTCAAATGTCGTGCTGGCCTACGAAGACGGCATCCGCAAGCATCTCTGGTTCGACGAGGATGCGACGTCCCGCTACGTTCGTGCCGTCAACAAGCTGGCCGACTACTACGAGCGTAAGGGCGCGACGGCCCAGGCGGTTCGTGTGCTGGGGCATTTGGCCGAGTCGCATTTGCCGGCGGCGGAGGTCGCACGTGGGCGTATTGAACGACTGAAAGGGAAAGGTGGTTTGCAGTGAGCGTGTGGACGTTGGTCGGCGGACCCGTGTTCTGGGTTCTCATTCTGTTGGGCGTGGTGTCCGTATTCGTGTTCTTCACGCGGCTGCTTGATTTGCGGCGCGCGCAGATCGACTACACGGACTTTCTGCGTGGCGTGGGCAATCTGCTGGAGAAGGGGAATGCCGACGAGGTGCTTGCCATTTGCGACGAGACGGGTGCGCCGGTGGCGCGGATTGTCGGTGCGGCCATCCGCCATCGTGGCGGTTCCGCCCGTGTGTTGCGCGAAGCCGTCGACACGACGGGGCGGGCGCAGGTGGCGCGGCTCGAACGGCGCTTGGCATCGCTGGCGATCATTGCCCAGGCCGCGCCGCTGTTGGGGTTGCTGGGTACGGTACTCGGTCTGGCGCGGCTGATTGTCACACTCAATTCGGCGCAGCTCGTTGTACGGGCTGATCTGCTGGGTTCGGCGGCGTTGTCGCTGACGGCCGCCGCCGCCGGGCTGGTGGTGGCGGTGTCCGTGCAGACGATGTACGGGATGCTCCACGTGCGGCTGGATCGCCTGGTCGTGGATCTGGAAGCGGCGGCAAGCGAAATCCTGGCGATGCTGGCCGTTCGGCGGGAACGGGAGATCGCATCGTGAACGCGGGCGAATGGCGGTGGCAGCCCGCCCGTTCGGACGGTATCTGGCGGCACGGCTGCGGTTGGGCGCGGCCGTTGACGGCGGCGGCGCCGTGGGTGGCGTTGGCGTTGATTTTGGTCGAGTTCGCGCTCATCGAGGGGCGGTTGGCGGCGGCGCCGGGCGTGTCGTTCGATCTGCCGCCCGCTGTCACGCAAGACGAACTGTCGGATTTGACGGGGTTCGCCGCGCTGGCGATGCCAGTTGTGCGCGACCCCGCCAAGGGTCCGGAGACGCAGGTGTTCTACGACGATGCCCGTTACATGATTTCAGACGTTGGCGAACTTGCGGCGTTGCGGAACCACCTGTCGGCCCGGCCGGCGTCGCAGTTGGAGACGACGATGCTCTTGTTGGCGGACAAGCGGATTCCCGTGGGCGACATTCTCAAACTCGTCGGCCTCGTGCGTGAATGCGGCGTCGTCCGTGTCCAGGTCGCGGAGAAGCGTGTACCGTGAAACCGGCGTTCCAGAATCTCTGGCCCGTGGCAGCCGTGGCATCGTTGACGGTCGTACTGGCGGTGCAGATTCCCAGCGGGGCGCTCTTCTTTGTGCCGTCGCGGCCGGCCGAACATGCGCCTTACGCCGCGTTCGTGGAGATTTCACCCGAAGTCTATGGGCAGTTGGTCGACAAGGTGCGCATGACGTGGCAGCGGCGAGCGAGAACGCTGGGGGGCGGACTGGACAGTCGCGTGGGCGAGTTCACGTTCGACGATCCGCTGCCGCCGCCCGAGTATCTGCCGTATCGACCGCAGATTTCGGACGTCTCGCCCGTGCCGCTGTCCTTTTCGGCACGACCGAACGCGTCGCGGCTGCTGCCGCCGTCGCTGGCACTGCCGCGTTTGCCAGTGCCGCCGCCGACGGCGGCGCGGCCGCATACGGACGCGACGCTGCTGGAATTGCCGGACAGCATCGATTTTGAAAAACTGGATTGACACATTCACGACGAAGAAAGAGAGGAACATCATGGCGAAGAAATGTACTTGTGGCGGCACGTGCACGTGCGGCGTGGAAACGGGATTCCAGGCACCGCTGAAGGCGCTGAACTTTCTGCGGGCGCACGCCCACGGGGCGGCGCAGACGATTGCCATCGCGTGGGAACGCGAGGATGGCAACGTCTACCGTTACGATTTGTCTGTGCCCAAACGCATTGACCCGGTGATGCTGCCGGGCGTCTGCCATCTCGTGGAGCGCGTTGTGAAGTTCGTGCTGTGGAGTGCGGGCGGCTGGAAACTCCATCTGTCCGGTCCGGACGAAATCGTCCAGCCGATTGCGAAGGCCTACACAAAGAAGGGTGCGCGTGCGTTCGACTACGGGTTTTTCAACGACCTCTACGGGCGTCCCATCGAAACGGTCGTCGTGCCGCTTCGGAAAATGCCAGAGTTGTGCGAGCGCGAAGTGGTCGTGAAGAACAACACGAATGGCAATCGTATCGGTTTCGATCTCGGCGCGAGCGATTTCAAGATTTCGGCGCTCAAGCGCGGCAAGGTCGTCTTCTCGAAGGAATTTCCATGGGACCCGCGCAACCAGGCGGATCCGGAGTACCACTACGAAAAACTGAGCGCCGGCCTTGAAGAGGCGGCGGTGGCGCTTGGCGGAAAGGTGGACGCCATCGGTGGTTCGACGGCGGGTACGCTCGTGGGCAAACGACTCGGTCCGGCGTCCCTCATCCGCGCTGTACTGGAGAAAGCGCCGGAGAAGAAGGACGAGGCGCGGAATCTCTTTGCGCGGATCGAGGACGAATGGCGGTGCCCGTTCGAGGTGTTCAATGACGGCGACGTGACGGCACTCGCCGGCGCGATCACGACGAAACGGACGGGCGTGCTCGGCATCGCGATGGGCTCGTCCGAGGCGGTCGGCTACATCAATCCGAAGGGCGCACTCACGGGGCGCATCAGCGAACTTGCGTTCGCGCCCGTCGATTTGAATCCGAATGCGCCGAAGGACGAATGGTCGGGCGACGCGGGTGTGGGCGCGATGTATTTCTCGCAACAGGCCGTCGACCATCTGGCACGACAGTTCGGCATGAAGTTCGCGAAGACGATGAAGCTGCCCGAACGCCTGAAAGTCGTCCAGGCGGCGATGGAGAAGCACGAAGAAGTTGCGCTGAAGGTCTATCTGGCGATCGGACGCTATTTGGCGCATTCGGCGGCGTGGTATCGCGAGTTCTACGACTACTCGAATCTCATGATTCTCGGCCGTGTGACGTCCGGCTTCGGCGGGGAGATCCTGCTCCAGGCGGCGAAGATGGGGTTGGAGGACGTGGATCCGTATCTGGCGGATCAGATCGACATCTTCATGCCGGACGAGAAGGCGCGGCGCCTGGGGCAATCCGTCGCCGCCGCGCAAAT
>CAZTHR010000028.1:0-14257 GCA_964613265.1 uncultured Lentisphaeraceae bacterium
CGCTGGCACACTGCTGATCGTCCGTTAACGCCGATGGCGTGTGCGAGAGAGGCGGGAAGAGGAGCTTTTTGCCTCGCCGCTGCCGGGCGACGTCGGAATACTCGACAGGGCGTACAACAACTTTCCCGTACTGCACCGCCAGACGCTTCGCGGGGTGTTTACGACATGTCGCATGAGGACGGTCACGAATACGTGACAGAAAAATGTATCGGAAATGGCGAAGGTTGGTCGTTCACGATTCCGAAGGGTACGTTGAACGCCGGCTGGAACGAAGTCACGGTGAAACTGGCCGTACCTGCGGATAAGGCCTCGTGCTGGACGTGTTTTGATTACCTCCGTTTTGAAATCGAGCCGAATCCGAGCCATACACTACTCATTTTCCGCTGATGCGGCGACGCCCATTTGCCGTTTCGCGGGTGAAACTGCTATAATGGCGAACACAGGCAAGAAAGCACCGTCGGCAGACGACCGCGCAACGGGTGTTGCGCGGCTGGTTGGCGGACGAAATGAGACGACTCGAAGGATTGACGTGATGAAAAGATTGCTGTGGGCGAAAACGTGTCTGGCGGCCTGCCTGGCCGTTGTGCTGGCGAGTGGATTGAATGCGGCGAATCTGCTGTCGGATACGGTGTTCACGCTGCGTGGCGTGAAGAGTCTGCCGGCGGGTTGGACGACGGAGATGCAGGGCGGCGCGACGTGCGCGGTGGATGCGGTTGGGCGGACGCCTGGTGCGCTGTCCATCAAGATAACGGCGCCCAAGGGCGGCGAACGCGCGTGGAACATGGTATCGCGCCGAGTGGTCGGCCTCAAACCCAAAACGACGTACACGGTCAGCACGTGGGTGAAGACGGCGGACATGGACGAAGGGACGATAGCGTATCTCTCCCTCAACTGCTTCGCCAATTCGCGCCGCCTTGCGTCGAACGATTCTGCCATGAATGTGTCGGGGAATCGCGCGTGGACGCGGATCGTCCATACGATTCCCGAACTGCCGGGCGGAACGCATGACGTCCGTTTCATCTTCTGCCTGTATGGTGGCGGTACGGCGTGGTTTGCCGAACCGCAGGTGGAAGAGGGCGGCGTGGCAACGGACTATGCGCCCGCGCCCGGAGACGTCGCCCGTGCGGAATGCCGCGCCCGTCAGGCACGCGAGGCCGATGCGTGGTTGGTGGCGCGGGGACTTGAAAAACCCGGTGCCCCGCGTGTGGCCGTGCTCGACTTGGGGTTGAAACCCGGCCGTGGTGAATTCGGGTTCGTGACCGACCCCGCCGCGTTCGAGCGGCTGTTGTCCGACGATTTCCGCGTTGCGCGGGTTTCCGGCGACGACGTTACGAACATGGGCATCCTTTCCCGCAAGGCGTTCGACTTGCTCGTCGTGCCGACGGGTTCGGCGTTCCCGAAGGACGCGGCGGAGACGTTGGTTGATTTCTTGCAGGACGGCGGCGCGTTGCTGACGTGCGGCGGCTATGCGTTCGACAAGCCCGTATTGAAGGTGGACGGCGTGTGGAGCAGTCACGAAGCGTTCGCGGGTGACATTCCCGCCGGCACGGACGCGCTCGCCCTGCCGTCGGCGAAGGCGTGGTCGGCCGGATCGGATGCCGCCGGTAAAACCGTTGTCTCCGACGTGGCCGGCCCGAACGGCGAAAAGGGGGTCTGTCTGTCCACGCCTTCGCTCTCCCTCTGGAGCACGGCGGACATTCGTTTCGACGGAATGCTCACGGGTAGCGGCGTGGTGAGTTTCCTCGCCAAAGGCGACGCCACGACGCCGAACGCCTGGTTTGAAATTGGTGAACGCGACGGTTCACGCTGGCACAGCAAACTGGATTTGACGACGGAGTGGAAGGAGTACCGCCTGACGCCGATGCAGTTTACGTACTGGTCCGACAATCCCAGCATCGGGCGTGGATTCCCGGGCGACTTCGTGCGGTTCGACAATGTCGCCCGTCTGAGCCTGGGCGTGGCGATCGACGTGGCGGCCGTCGGCCAGCCACACGCCGTGTCGATTTGCGCCGTGAAGAAGGGCGTGGATCCCCGTGGCGCGGAGCGGTGTGTGTCTCTCCCGCAAATCAACACGCGCACGGCGCACATCCGTGATGCGATTCATCCCGAAGCCAAGCAGATCGGCGTGTTCGATCCGTCGTTCGACTTGCGGCACGTGGCGGAGATGCGGTCTGACGCGGCGATGGCCGGGATTCTGCCGACGCGCAATCCGATTCGCGGAGCGTTCACGGGCCTGTCGGCAATTGCGCAGTTGGGTGTGAACGGACACGGCTTCGGGCCGAACCGTTGCGGTTGGCGTCCGGTACTTGCTTGCACGGATGCCGCTGGAAATCCGCGCGGATACGCCGGCGCCGTTGTCCACCACTACGCCGGGACGTTCGCGGGATCGTCCTGGGCGATTTTTGGCGTGGACAATGCGGATCTCTTCGATTCGTCGGACGCTTCCGTCCGCGCGTGGACCGTCGCGCTCGTGAAGTCGCTCGTTTCGCGCCGTTTCCTCGGCAACACGTCTGCCGAATACGCCTGCTATCGCGTGGGCGAGACGATGAAACTCGTGACGGACGTGGCGAACTTCGCGCCCACGTCCGCCGCGTATCGGGTGGTCTTCACGCTCGCCGATGAAAGCGGCCGCACGGTGGCCGTCATCCCGCAGACCGTGACCGCAGTGGCCGGAAAGACATCCCACGTCGTCGGCGAATGGGTCGTGCCGCCGTCCGCGCCGGACTTTCTGCGTTTGACGGCGGAACTGCAGACGACCGACGCCGGGCGGTCCGCGGCCGTCATCGATCGTGAAGGTGGCGCGGTCGTCATTTGGAACGACGGCGTTCTCGCCGGCGGTTCGCAGGTGAAGAAAGAAGGTCTGCGTCTGACGATCGACGGCGAATCGCGGTTCTTCATGGGCTGCCAGACGTTCTGGGGACAGCACAGGAGCGTGACGGCGAGTTCGCCCGAACGCTTTTACCAGGACTTCAAACAGATGCGGGCGTTCGGGTTGCGTTGGACGCGCTGCTTCCTGCCGTTCCGAAATGAAAAGGAAAAACGCGATTCCGATGCCGTCGTGCAGTTGGCGCAGAAGTTTGGCCTTGTCCTCTACCACACGCCCAACCTTTGGAATCTGCGGGACGCCGAGAAGCTTGCCGAACAGAATCGTACGATCGCTGAAATCGCCACGCGCTATCGTGCCGTACCGGGGTTCGCGATCGACATCTGCAACGAGCCGGTGCTGAAGGAACCGCCGTCTCGGTCGGCTACGGATGCGCAACGTCACTGGGCGAAGACGAACTACGACGCGGTGAAGCGCGTCCGCGCGGAGGTGCCGGTGTCCGTCGGCTGGAGCCAGGGCTGGGCGGGCGGCGCATCGACGAAAGACCCGCAGGTGGCGTCGCTCGACCTTGATTTCACGGATCGCCACTACTACGGCAATCCCACGAAAGTCGTGGAGCAGATGAAGGACGTCGATCTGCGTGTGCTCGGCAAGCCCGTCATCATTGGCGAATGCGGCGCGAAGAACCATCCGACGTTCAAGTCCAGCGACCCGTGGGGCATGGGCGACGACGACGCGGGTTATGACGAGCGTTTCCGCTATCTCGTGTCCCATGCGTTCGGCACGGGCGCGACGGCGTTGTTGTCGTGGCACTGGCGCGATCCGATGGAAGGGCTGTTCCCGTGCGGACTCGTCCACGCGACGAACGTGCCGCGTCCGACGGCGCACCTCTTCGCGAAGATGGCGCGGACGTTCGGGCGGTTGACGCTTGTGGACAATCCGCCGGACGTGGTGGTGGTGATGGACGAGGCGGTTCGCCAACAGGCGACGCCCGATCGTGTCCGTGCCCTCGATGCCGCGTATCGCGTGGACGAAGATCTGATGTGGTGGGGGGCGAACTGGAGCAAGTTGACATCCTCCCAGACGGCGGCGCTGCCGCCAACGGTCAAACTCGTCATCCGACCTGAACAGATGTCGGCGGATGCGGCGGCGCGGCGAGCGGAGATTGGCCGTCTGCTGAAGGCGCACGGTGCGTCCTTCACGCGGCGGGCGGAGGATTCGGATGCGCTGGAGACGTTCAAGGTGCCGGGCGCGGGCGCGACGGGCTGGGTGTTCTGGAATGGCGGCAAAACGCCCGTGGACGTTGTGCGTGGCGCGGGGCGCCTGACCATCGGCCCTCGGCGCGTGGGCTATCTGCAAATCGGCGTCGACGGATGCGTCCAGGTTCAGGAGGAACTGTAAGATGACGAAGAAGACGGCGTTTCGGATCGGTCTCGGCCTCGCGGCGGTTTGTGTGCTGGCGGCTGTCGCGGGCGGTGTCTGCTGGTGGAGGATGCAACGGCGGGCGGCGGCGGTCGCCGAACGCCAGTCGCTCTTCGCGTCGTTCGGGATTGATTCGGACGGCACGGAGGATTTTGTGCCGTTGCCGCGTATCATGCCGCATAAGTTGCCGGCGGCCGTGCTGGGGCGAACGCTCTTCCTCGACCGTCGTTTGGCGCAGGGACAGTCCATCAAACGGACGTGCGCGGCCTGTCACTGGCCGAATGCGGGCGGGACGGATGGGAAGTGCCATGCCGGGACGCTCACGCGGCCGTTCCCGAATGCCGCGTTTGGATCGGTCTTTCTCCATGATGGATCGTTGACCAACTTGTCCGACGTCGTCGTGCGGATGGTTGAAAGTCCCGATTTCTGCGGCGGCGGGCCGGTGTCGAACGTGGTGGCGAAACTGAATGAGGACAAGCGGCTCGTCGAGCGTTTCCAGTTCGTCTACGACGGCGAGGGATTGACGGCGGCGACGCTGGCCGATGCCGTCGTTCATTATGCGCGGTCGCAGGTGTCGGAGCCGACGGCGTTCGATGCGTTCACGGGCGGCCGGGACGATGCGTTCGACGCGCAGCAGAAGAAAGGGATGACGCTTTTCCAGCGGAACTGCCTGGCGTGTCACGACGGGGCGACGCTCGGCGGCCGCCGCGTGTCGGAGGGGCGGAAAGTCCCCGCCCTGCGCGGCCTTTCGATGCGGAAGGTCTATCTGTCGGACGGCTCGCAGACGGATTTGACCGCCGTGCTGTCGCGGATGCCCGTGGGCGAGCAAGAAGCGGACGATCGGGCGGCGCTCGTCGCCTTTTTGAAAACGCTGTGAACGGATGGACGTGGCCATGGGACGGACAGGATGCTGGATTGCGGCGGGGCTCGTCCTCGTCATCGCGTTGTGCGCGTGGGATCTGCACTGCTCGGGGTCGTCCGCCAATACGGACGTGGCGGTCGGCGTTCGGCGCGTGAAACGCGAACTTGCCGCCGGGCGGCGGGAATTGACGCAACGGCGGGTCGACGCGCTCAATCTTCAGATTCGCGACTTGCGGGTGATGGCGCGGCGCATGGTCAAAGACGGGCGGTCGGTCGAGGCGCGGCGGCTGTTCGCGGCGATTGCGGAGTTGGAGAAGCAGGCGGAGGCGGCTTCGGCGGCGGGAAATTAATCTGACAGAATTGTCACATTCCGCTTGATTCCTCTTGCTCTTTTTCGCGCCGCATGAGATAATGGGCGCGTTTCTTGGAGATAGAAGCATGAAAGAGATAACTGGAAACCTGTCGGCGGCCGGGTTGAAAATCGCCTTCGTGGCGAGCCGCTTCAACTCCTTCCTCGTGGAGCAGTTGATTAAGGGCGCGGCGGATGCGTTTACGCGCTTGGGCGGCGACGCGGCGGACATGGTGCTCGTCCGCGTGCCGGGCGCCTACGAGATTCCCGTGACGGCGAAGAAGCTGGCGCTCACGCGGAAGTTCGATGCGATTGTCGGCCTGGGCGCGGTCGTCCAGGGTGCGACGGCGCACGCCGGGCTGATTTGCGAGACGACGGCGCGGGCGTTCAGCGAGATTGCGCTTGAGACGGGCGTGCCGGTGGCGGATGGCGTTGTGAGCGCGGAGAATCTGGAACAGGCGGTCGAACGTTGCGGCACGAAACAGGGCAACAAGGGGTTTTCGGCCACGCAAGCGGCGATCGAGCTGGCGAACGTGCTGAAGCAGATTTAAACAATCTTATTGAGACAACAAGAGGTACATCAAAATGGCGAAGACAGTCAAGAAGGTGGCGTTTCTCACGGCGGGCGGATTGGCCCCGTGCTTGAGCTCGTCGATTGGTTTTCTGATCGACGAATACACGAAGAAGGCGCCGGAAGTCGAAATGATCGGCTACGTCAACGGCTACATGGGTCTGTTGCAGGGCAAGTCGATTCCCGTGACGGACGCCGTGCGCAAGAACGCGCTCGAACTCACGCTCCACGGCGGCAGCCCGATCGGCAACAGCCGCGTGAAACTGACGAATGTCAAGGACTGCGTGAAGCGCGGCCTCGTGAAGGAAGGCGAAGACCCGTTGAAGGTGGCGGCGGAGCAGTTGGTGAAGGATGGCGTGGACGTGTTGCACACGATTGGCGGCGACGACACGAACACGACGGCGGCCGATCTGGCGGCGTACTTGGCGGAGAACGACTACCCGCTCACGGTCGTGGGGCTTCCGAAGACGATTGACAACGACGTCTACCCGATCAAGCAGTCCCTTGGCGCCTACACGGCGGCCGAAGAGGGCGCGAAGTTCTTTGTGAACGTGGTGAAGGAGAACAGCGCGAATCCGCGTTCGCTCATCATCCACGAAGTCATGGGCCGCAACTGCGGCTGGCTGACGGCGTTCACGGCGATCAACTACCACAAGATGCTGAAGCGGCGCATCCACTTCCTGCCGGAGTTCGGCTTGACGCGCGAACGCCAGGACGTCCATGCCGTCTACGTGCCGGAATCCAAGATCGATTTCGACGCCGAGGCGCGGCGTCTGAAGAAGATCATGGAGCGGCACGATGGTGTGAACATCTTCGTGAGCGAAGGCGCGTGCGTGAAGCAGATCATCGCGGAGAAGCGGAAAGCCGGCGAGGAAGTCCCGATGGACGCATTCGGCCATCCGCGTCTCGACAAGGTGAACGTCGGCCAGTGGTTCGCCGAGCAGTTCGGCAAGCGGCTGGGTGCGGAGAAGACGCAGGTCTTCAAGAGCGGCTACTTCGCCCGTTCGGCCGCGCCGAACAAGAAGGATCTCAAGCTCATCCACGCCTGCTGCGAGGTGGCCGTGGAAAGTGCGCTTCGGGGCGAGGGCGGCGTTGTGGGCAAGGACGAGGATGCGTCCAACAAGATTCGCGCGTGCGAGTTCACCCGTATCGCGGGCGGCAAGCCGTTCAACGTGCGCAACAGCCGTTTCCGCAAATTGCTCGACGAGATCGGCCAGCCGCGTCCCCGCAAGACGCGCGTGGTCAAGAAAACCGCCAAGAAGTAAAGACCCGTTCCGAGGGAAAGGAATTCATTCAACATGGCAGAAGGAAAACAAGGCTATCTGCGCGGCGTGATTATCGAATACGATTTCACGGCCATTGACGGTGCGCAGGTTCTGTTCGACGTCGCGAAACAGGTGTTGGCGCCCAAGGGCATCGACTTGACGATCAAGTCGGAGAGTCTGCACCTCGTGGGCGGCAACTATCAGGGCGCGTTGGCCGAACTGGCCGAGTCGTGTGGTGTCCAGCTGGACGTTGCGGCGACGGCGCGTGAACTGGCCGAGGCGTTCCACGCGGCGCTGGCCGAGCGCGTCGCGGCGGCGGCCACGCCGGAGTTCAAGGCGTTCGTGTCGGCGTTGACGGAACGCAACGTCAAGGTCGTGTTGGCGTCCCGCGCCGGCGCGGATGCGTTGGCCCCCGTGATGGAGGGGTTGGACGCGAAACTGGTCATCCCCTACACCGAGCAGTCGCTCACCTACGGCAACGGCAAGTGGGACGTCTGGCGCCGCGCCTGCAGTTCGAACGAACTGATTGACGTGCTGACCGTTGGCGTGACGGGGTCCGGCCCCGGCGTCAAGGCCGTCCTCGTGGCGGGGTTGAGCGCACTTGCGATCATCCATCCGCACGTGGCGTACCAGGACTTCGGCGGCGCCGACGTGGCGGCGGAGAAGTTCAGCGCCGCGCTGGCGAAGGACGTTCTGCGGATGCTCCACATGGCGTAACGATGAACGGCATCGAAAGATTGCATTCGATCATGACCCGTCTCCGCGATCCGGAGACGGGTTGTCCGTGGGATCGCGTCCAGACGCTGGAAACGCTCAAGCCCTGTGTGCTTGAAGAGACGTACGAGCTGCTCGCCGCGATGGACAAACCCGACGATCGTGAGAACTACGTCGAGGAATTGGGCGACGTGCTGCTCCAGGTGATGTTCCAGTGTGTGATGGCCGAGGAGAAGAAAGCGTTTTCCTTCGACGACGTGGCCAACGCCATTTCGGACAAGCTGGTGCGCCGTCATCCGCACGTGTTCGGCGACGTTGTGGCCGACGATCCGGCGGCGGTGTTGCGCAATTGGGAACGCATCAAGCAGCAGGAACACAAAAAGGAGGCGCGGCACAGCGCCCTTGACGGTGTACCGCCGGCGTTGCCCGCGTTATTGAAAGCGCAGCGGACGCAGGAAAAGGCCGCGCGTGTGGGGTTCGATTGGAAGGACGCCCAGGGGCCGCTTGCGAAGATCCGCGAGGAACTGGCGGAGTTGGAGGAGGCGGTGGCCGCGTCAGCGGACACGTCGCGTGATTCGCACGTTAAAGACGAACTCGGCGATCTGCTGTTCTCCGTGACGAATTTGGCGCGGCATCTCAAAGCCGATTCCGAGTCGGCGTTGGCGAACACGACGGCCAAGTTCGCGCGGCGGTTCCGAGCCGTGGAAGCGGGCGCGAAAGCCGATGGGCGTGATTTGAAGGACATGACGCTCGCCGAGATGGACGCCTTGTGGGATCGGGCGAAAGCCGCCGAACGATCCGCCGTATCCGAACCGGCGAATGAATCGGCGAAGTAGAATGTGCGGATCGAGGTTCTAGAACCGCACGGCTTCTGCCAAGGAGTCCGGGCCGCCGTGGACAAAGCGTTTCGCGTGTTGTCCGTCGGCGGCCTTGTCTATTGTCTGCACGAGCTCGTCCACAACGAATCGGTCGTGGCCGCGCTTGCGGCGCGGGGGATGCGTTTTGTCGAATGCCTTGACGATGTTCCGGCGGGGGCGACCGTGCTGTTCTCCGCGCACGGTGTATCGCCGGCGGTACGGCGGCAAGCCGAGGCGCGGCGGTTGTCGGTGGTGGATGCCACTTGTCCGTTCGTGGCGCGGATTCACCGGCAGGTGCGTGATTTTGCGGCGCGGGGCGTCAATCTCGTCGTCGTGGGCCATGCCGATCATGTGGAAGTGCAAGGGGTCGTTGGTGAAGCGGCGGGAACGGGGATTGACGTAGCCGTCGTGGATACGGCGGACGCCGTTGCGGCGTTGCCGGCGTGGTCGCGCGTTGGGGTTGTTTGCCAGACGACTTTGTCGGAGGATGTCGTGCGGGCGGTGTGGACGGCATTGGAAAAGCGTTATCCGCATCTGGAGCGTCCGGCGGCGGCGGGCGTCTGCACGGCAACGCGGGATCGTCAGAACGCCGTTCGTGCGTTCGTACGTGCGGGTGGCGACGGCGTGTTGGTGGTGGGGAGTCCGCGTTCGTCGAATACACGTCGATTGGCGGAGGTGGCGGAGGCCGAGGGGGCGCGGGCGATGCGCGTGGGAAATGTCGCGGAGATGCCGGGGTGCGATTTTTCGGGCATTCGCCGCTTGGGTATCACGGCGGGGGCGTCGACGCCGGAATCTCTTCTCCACGCCGTCGTGGACGCATTGGTCGGCGGGTGATTCCGGCGACTCTGCCCGTTGCACGGCATGGTGTTGTGGAATTGACGCGTGGGCGGTGAAAAAGCGCCCTTGTTCACTTCTCCTGTTGACGGAATAAAAAAAAAATGCATTATAATGGAAGGAGTTCGCAGTGGAGTAGACTGTGAGCGGAATGAGACGGTCGAACGAACGGAAGGAACATCGCATGAAAAATCTGCTGGTACGGGTTGGTTCTCTGGCCGCTGCCGTCGCTTTGGCGACGGTAGGCGCATTCGCCGACAATGTCGTCAAGGACGGGACGCGGACGATTTCGGAGGAGATCGTCTCGGTTGCCGCCGAGCGCGAATTGGGTGACGCCTCGGTCGTGAACGTCGTGCTGGCGAATGGCGGCGGCGTGTCGTTCACGACGAACATGACTCTCTCCAAGACGTATTCGCTCGACGGCACTGGCGTCGTGGCGGTGGCCAGTGGAAGGCGGGTTGAGGTGTCGGGTAATCGTCTGGCCGCCGGCGCGGTCGGACACGTCCTCGTCAAGCGCGGCGCGGGCACGCTCGCCCTGGGAGGCGTCGGCAAGGCGGCCGGAAAGCGGACGCGGTTCATTGTGGAGGAGGGGACGATTTCATGCAACGGCGACTTCTGGGGCGGGCATTCGACGGCGGACACAAACGTGACGATTGACGTCCGCCACGGCGCCACGTACCACCACGGCAGTTCGCACGGCGTGGTGGGGCCTGTCGAATTGACCGGCGCCACGTTCTTGAGCGCCTCGGCCGGCCCTGACTTCTGGTCCGACGCCGCGCTGTGCGGCGGCGTGACCGCCCACGCGCATGAGACGACGAGCGTCGTGCGTATGGGCTACAAGGGCTTTCTCGGACACGTCGATTACACGAACTGCGTCTTCAACGTGGAGGAGGGCGCGCGCCTCCTGTTGGACGCCACGCTGCGCAACGGCATGAACAAGGGCGCTACGAAGGCAGTCGCCTGCCGTTTGACGAAACGCGGCGCGGGCGATCTCGTGATCGCCAAGCCAGGCGAATGGACGGGCGGCACGTTCCTCGAAGACGGCACGGTGCACGTTGCCATCGCGG
Organism: uncultured Lentisphaeraceae bacterium; assembly: GCA_964613265.1. GTDB lineage: Bacteria > Verrucomicrobiota > Kiritimatiellia > RFP12 > UBA1067 > RUG572. Next base: position 10,765 of record CAZTHR010000028.1, read on the forward strand.
GCGCGTTCGGCACGGGGCCCGTTGTCGTCGCGGGCAATGTCACGCTGAGCGTTGCCGCAGGCGTGACGCTCGATCTGACAAACCTGCGCGTGGATGGCGTGGATGGGACGCACGTGCTGACGCTCGCGGGCGAAGGTTGCGTGACGCTTCCCGAGACGCTTCCGGCAGGGCTGTCCGTCGAAGGGAATATGGGCGGAATCGCGTCTGTCGAACCGTACAAGGACGGTGTTCTGCATCTGACCGGCGGCATCGTGACGGTGAATGTTCCGGAGGGCGCGACGCTGACGGTGACGGCGGTGGAATCCGCCAATGTGCCGGTCGGGTTTGAGGCGGCGCGGCCCGATATCGTCAAGACCGGCGGCGGAACGCTTGAACTGCCCGCCGGGCTTGCGGCGGCGTATGGACGGCTCAACGTCGTGGAGGGATTCGTGAGCGTGGCCGACGAGAGTTCGTTTGGCGCGAACGTCGTTACGCTGTCGAACGGCGCCGGGTTGCGCGTCCGGTCGAGCTTCACGCAGACGCGGATTCGGATTTCCTGCGCAGGCGCGGCGACGCTCGACATCCCGGACGGTGTCACGTTCGGCGTCACGAAATGGCTCTTCAAGTGTCCGACAAGTGTGATCACGAAGATGGGCGGCGGAACTTGGCAGCCTGATGCGTTCATCAAGGACACGGAGGGCAACACAACCTATCTCAATGCCGGTGCGCGGTGGGTCGTGCACGAAGGCCGTCTCAAGTTTGCCGCTGGCGACATGTTCTGCGGCTACGGTGAAAAGCCGGCGATCGTCCTGGAGGCGCACGAGGGCGCGGTCATTGAACTGGCGCACGTGAACGTCCACACGCCCGTCGGCGATGTTGTGTTGCGCGGCGGCGTCATGCGCGCCGGGTACGGGCAGCTCGATCCGGCGGCGTCGCCCCTGGAAGGGGGAAAGATCTGGAAGGGGTTCGGCCTTAACGGCACGGTCACTGTCCTGCCGTCGGCGGACGGACGCCCTTCGCGCCTTGAGGCACGTGCCGTCCATGCCGGGCACTACAACAAGACGCAGACCGGTTTTCCGACGGTGTTCGACGTACGCGAGGGCGCGACGTTCGAGGTGGACGCGATGATATGTCCCGGCTTCGGGCCTTACGCCACGGTGCCTCCGGAAACCGGGAGCGGCGTGACGAAGATCGGCGCGGGCAGGGTGCGTTTTCTGAAGCCGCTCGCCATCACTGGACTCTTCGCGGTCGAGGCGGGCGTGGCGGAACTGGATCCGGGCGTTGTGATCTCCGAAAAGGCGACGGTGCGCGTGGGGGCCAACGCGGAACTCGTGCTAGACGACAAGGCGCGGATTGCATCGAAGAACGATGCGCTGGCAGGGATTTGCGCGTCGGCGGCTCTCTGGCTCGACGCTTCGCGTCTGGTGGCGACGAATGGCGAAACGGTTGCGTGTGTTCCGAATCTCGGCACGGTGGGCGGCACGTTCGTCAAGCCGACGGGCGATCTCGGCCGCGCCGCCGCGCCGACGTTCGTCGTCTCCGGCATCGGCGGACGCGGTTCGCTTTCGTTTGACGGCAAGAGTGCGCTCGTGACGGACGTCTACACGAATTACGGCGCGGCGGCGAGCGTGTTCATCGTCTCGCGCTGGACGAGTTGGGAAAATGCCGGCGGCAAGGGCAAGTGGGGTGGGCCGTTCTCGATGATGGCCCGTGCGCCGACGGCACTATCAAACGATTTGGGCGATGACAACCAAGCCTATGGCGGCCTTTCCTTCCAGCATGGCGCGGATACGATCGACACGCTCTACACGTTTGGCGGTCTTTCGCAGGCGGCAATCTCCGGAGTCGGCTTTGAGGTGGGACGTTCGTACGTCACCTGTTCGTGGCGCGACGCGGAAACCGGAAAGGGCGCGACCGCCGTGTGGCTGGCCAACGGAGCCTATCAGTGCGTGACGGGGAATCTGAACACGGTGCGCCCAATGTGCGAGATCGATCGCGTCTGCGTGGGCGGCCGCCTGAGGAAGGGATGCCCGCAGATTTTTGACGATCCTTCCGCCAATCGAATGTACATCGGCGAAATCGGCGAAGCCCTCGTCTTCTCGCGAACGTTGGCAGATGCGGAGCGTGCGGCGGTCGAGACGTATCTGCGCAACAAGTGGATGGATGCGGGGCTCGATGTCTCCGACGGGATCCATCGTGAACTGGCGGGCGCCGTGAAAGTGTCCGTGCCGGCGGGCGCGGAGGCCGCGTTCGTCATGAACGGCGCGGCGACGGACGGCGCGTTGCAGGGAATCGTGAAGTCCGGCGCGGGAACGCTGCGCGTCGGTGGTGGAGCGACGGGCGGGCTTGCGTTGCGCGTGGGCGAGGGGACGCTCGCCCTGCGTACGGGGCGTCTGCCGTCGCGGGTGGACGTCTGGGTGGATGCGGCGGACGCCGCCGCGCGGACGCTCGACGCGAACGGCCGCGTGACGAACGTCGTCAACAAGGGCGCGGCCGGCGGCGTGTTCCGGCGCAGCCCGCGCTCGAACGTAACCGCTGTTCCCTTCGGACCGGAATTGAAGGCGGACGGTCTCAACGGCAACCCCGTCTTCGCCTTCGACGGCGACTCCTGCCTTGCGCTCGACGCCTACACGAACCGTTCCGCGCCGCGTTCGTTGAGCGTCTATTTCGTCGGACGTCGGACGACGTGGGAACTGAATTCCGCCGACGCCGAGAACGGTGCCGGACGTGGCAAATGGGGCGGTCCGTTTGCGTTCGGGTGTACAACCGCGACGCGGTCCGACGAGGGTATCCTCGGAATCGCCATGCTTGAGGAATCCTCTGAGAAAACTACGCGCGTCGACTTGGGGAACGAGATGCTCTCAGTGAGTGCGCCGTCGACGAGCAAGCCGTACCTGTTCGTGCTCCACAGTCTCACGAACGCGGCGATGGCCGCATTCGAGGTGGACACGATGGCGACGTCCGCCGTGCCGCGCTCCGCAAACTCGGATCTTGCCAGTGAGCCGTTCGCCATCGATCTCGTCCTCCTCGGATCGCGCGTGACGACCGGCGGCCGGCCGCAGTGGTGGGGCAAGGGGGATCTCAGGAATCGGTGCTGGTTCGGCGACGTCGCGGAGTTCATTGCGACGACGGAGCCGTTGACCGTCGACGAGGAGCGCGACCTGTTTGCCTATCTGCGCAAAAAGTGGCTGAACAAGGGCGACGGCCCGGCCACGCCGCCGGAATGGCTCGTCGGGACGCCGGCGACGCCGATGACGGACGCGGATTCGATGCTTGCGATGGCGGATGGCGCCGCCCTTGAACACGCGGCCGGGACGCTGGCGCTTGGTGCGTTGGAGACGGTGGGAACGGTCGACTGGACGCGCGTCTGGTCTGGTGGCGACGCGGCGGACTTCCCGCTCTTTTCGGTGGCGGGCGACGTGTCGCTGGACACGGTGGAGTTCACCGCCGCGCCGTTCCCGGCGGGCGAAGCGCGGATTCTCGACTGGACGGGCGAACTCGTCTCCACGCCGAC
>CAZTHR010000029.1:0-11423 GCA_964613265.1 uncultured Lentisphaeraceae bacterium
ACTTTCGGATGAAAGGAATTTGAGTTATGGAACTTTCACGACGGACATTCATCAGCGGCGCGGCGGCGGCGGCCCTCTTTCGAACGGGCTGGGCGGCCACCGCGAACGATGCGCGGATCTTCGCGCCCAACGGCGGTCGTGCGGCCGACTTCCTCATGTGTCGCCGCATGTACCTGGATATTTGCGGGCGTATTCCCACACGCGCGGAAGTGGAGGCGTACGTTGCCAAGCGCGACGTCTACAAGCAGAAGAAGCTCGTCGAGGAACTGTTGGAGACGGACGACTACGCGGACTACTGGAGTATGCGGTACTGCGACTTCCTGCGCGTGAAGTCCGAGTTCCCGATCAACCTCTGGCCGAACGCCGTCTACGTCTACCACCGTCGCATCCGCGATTCGATTCTGCACGATGAGCCGTGGAACGATTTTGCCCGTGCGCTCCTTTACGGGCGTGGCAGCGACTTCCGTGTGCCGGAATCGAACTTCCTGCGTGCGTCGGCGGAGAAGACGCCAGAGGGCATTTCCGAAGCCGTCTCCACGAGTCTGCTGCTCGACCCGACGCCGAAATACGCGCGTTATTTTTCGCGCGTCGGGATGAAGAGTACACGCGAGTGGAAGGAAGTCATCACCTACTTGAAGGAAGGTCCGGCGGACGCGACGCCGGAGGCGTTCATGGAGTTGTTGGAGGGGGCGCTCGCCGAAAAGTTCTTTGCCACGCCGATTCATCGCGTCCACTACTGGACGTATGGTACACGAGCGCCGCGGGCCGCGCTCAACAAGTGGATGTCCGCGTTCCGCGCCGGTGGCTGGCGGCTCAAGCCGCTTCTCCGTTTCGTCTTCACCCAGCCCGAATATCTGCGCGGGCCGGGGAAGGGCGGTTTCCCCGCCCGCCGGCTCGACGCCGAAGTGCTGGACGACGCGATCTGCAGTCTGACCGGATCGGCGCGTTCCTTCTCCTCCATCGCGCCGGAACCGTTCTCCTTCCTGCCGCCCGCGCGCAAGTCCATCCTTGTCGAGGACGGGTCGATTTCCAGCGCGTTCCTGCTCCTCTTCGGGCGGCCCGCGCGCGACTCGGGTCTGTTGGAGGAGCGCGACAACCGCATCACGGCCAAGCAGCGCCTTTACCTCTACAATTCGAGCAAGCTGTGGCGCGAACTGGGGACGATGGTGCGGACGCCTGAATTTCGCGAGCTGTCGCACCAAGACCAGATCGTCGATCTCTACTACCGCTTCCTTGGCCGTCCGCCGGTCAAGGACGAACTGTTCTATCTGGACAAGAAGAACAACATCAACCCCCGCGATGTCGCGTGGTATCTCCTCAACTCCCGTGAATTTCTCTACCGCATATGAGCACGCCCGCAGCAAAAAAATCGTCTTCGCGCAAGTTCGCGAAGAGCGTCATTGAAATCTGGCTTTGGGGCGGTCCCTGCCAGCTTGAAACGTTCGACCCGAAACCCGATGCGCCGAACGACTACAACAACGGTCTGAAGTCCATCAAGACGAACGCCGGGTTCTACATCCACGAATGGTTGCCCGAACTGGCGAAGTGCGCGGATCTCTATTCGGTCATTCGCTCGATGACGCATCCGTTCTTCGGCCACGAGACGGCCACCTATCTGATGCAGACGGGGCGCAACCCCGGCGGCGGCGTGACGTTCCCCGCCCTCGGTGCGCTCATCTCCTCCTCCCGCGTCCAGGACAAGGGGAAGAAGAACTACGTCCCGGCCGATATGCGCTACGAGGGCGATCTTGCGCCGTTCGTCATTCTTACGTCCGCCAAGGGCCGCTTCTCGGAAGTCGGCTTTTTGGGCGAGGCCTATGCGCCGCTCGTGACGGGTGGCCGCGCCTCCGCGAAGGTGTTTGAAGTGGACGGCATCGTGCCGCCGGGCGGCATGACGAAGGCGCAGATCGAAGACCGTTTCGCCCGCGCGTCGCGGCTCGACCGTCTGCCGCCGGACGATGAATTCGAAGCGGCTGGCGCCGCCGCGCGGCAGATCATTCTCGGCAAGGCCGCCGAGACGTTCGACTTGACGCGCGAGAAAGATGCCGTGCGCAAGCGCTACGGCACGACGGCGGGTGGCGGTTACACGGAGATCGGCCAGCAGTTGCTCGTGGCGCGGCGTCTCGTGGAATACGGCGTCCCGTACATCTCCATCAACTATAACGGCTGGGATTCCCACAAGCGCCACTTCGAGACGATGAAGCGTCCGTCCGCCGAGATGGACATGGCCGTGTCCGCATTGCTGTTGGACTTGAAGGAACACGATTTGCTCGACAGCACGATCGTGTGGCTCAGCGGCGAATTCGGCCGGGTGCCGAAGGTCGACCGTCAGCCGCCGTGGAACGGCGGGCGCAACCATTTCCCGCGCTGCTTTTCCGCGCTCGTCGCGGGCGGCGGTTTCAAGGGCGGCCAGGTCGTCGGTGTGAGCGACGACACGAGCGACCACGTGAAGGATCGTCCCGTGACGCCGCAGGACTTCCTCGGTTCGATCATGGAACTTGCGGGCGTCAACCCGGAAGACCGTCTACCTAACCCCAAGTGGCTGAAAGAATACGGCCCTGTCATGAACCCCGCCACGAAATCGGAGTGTGGCCGATTGAAGGAGATCTATGTCTAATGTGCGTTTGCGGCTGTTGGCCGCGTGTCTGGGATTGGCCGCCACGGCCGCGTTCGCGATTCCCTATCCGGGCTACTACTATCCTTCCGGGATGCAGGTTGGCACGAAGATCCGCCTCATCATCGGTGGCACGGGCATGTGGGGCGTTCGCGGCGCCTACGTGACGGGCGAGGGCGTCGAGGTCACGAAGATCGTCAAAGTGCCGGGATTTCCGCGCGCCGTCGGACGCACCCAGCCGGGCTGGGTGGTGGACTGGCTTTACGACATCCTTGAGGGCAAGGACAAGAAACACCGTGAACTCCCGCCCGAGGCCACGATTGAGGATACGGACTGGGACGAATGCAACTGGTGGGTCTATTTGGACGAGCGCGATGACCTCGAACTTCAGATTGTCGCACGTGACCGTTACACGCCGGAGAACTATCCGCAGGCCACGCCCGCGCTCGACAATCTGCTGATTCTCGACATCGAGGCCAAGCCCGACGCGCCGCCTGGCCGTCGCGACATCATCATCTACGATGGCCACAGCGCGAGCGCCCCGCACTCCTTCTTCGTCACCAAAGAGCCGCACGTCGGTGAGAAGTTCTTCGTGATTCCCACGCGCGCCCAGCGGAAGACGCTTCGTCTGCCCGCCACGTTGCATCTCCCCACGGACATTCCGCCGCAAACGCCGCCCGTCTACTTGGACGGACAGGTCTGGCCGGGCGAAACGGACTGCTATCAGCTCGTTTTGAAGAAGGGGCAGAACCTCGTGTGCGCACTTACGGGACGCGAACTGCTCCCCTACCTTGGCGATGCCGTGCCGGGCTTTTTCAACCCGGAATTGCGCCTCTACAACGCGGCGAACAAGCGCGTCGCGGGGGCGGATGACTACCACTACCTGCCCGACCCCGTGTTGACCTACAAAGTTCCGGAGGACGGCACGTACCGTCTGGAAGTCTGCGACAATCTCTATCGCGGGCGTTCGGACTTCGTTTACTTCGTCAATTGCTACACCACTGAAACGGATCGGCCGCCCTACACGCCGCAGGAACGCGCGTTCGCGTGTTTCCCGCCGGCCGCGCCGCACGTGCCGCCTGCGGCGGAGGGCAAACGCCGCGTGGAGACGGGGACGATTGATATGCCCGGCCGTGAAGTCCGCCACTTCCTCGACATTACGGAACCTGGCGTCTGGAAGTTCGAGTTGTTCGCCCGGCGTTTGGGCGCACCGATCGATGGCGTGATGAAACTCTATGGGCCGATGGGCAAACTCCCGCTTTCGGCCGCGCCGCGTCTGGCGGTGTGGGACGACGATCCCGCCCGGCTCTACGCGCTGAAGAATGTGGGCGATGACGACAAGCCGATCATCAAGACGAACATGCTCTACGTGGGCAGCGTCATCCAAACCGAATGCGACCCTGTGGGAACGTGGAAGTTCGCCGAACCCGGTCGCTACTGCGTCGTGGTATCCGACCGCGTCGGCCTCGGCGGCGAGAACTACCACTACAAGCTCGTGATGGAGCCGTTCAAGCCGACGTTCGAGGTCTATTCCTACGCCTCCGCATTCGTCGCGCAGGGTGAACGCGCCGCCTCCTTCAAGGCCTACGTGCTGCGGCGTGGCTTTGAGGGGCCGATCACGTTCGACAGTACGGAGGACTGGGAAGTGGACGGCACGTTCACCGAAGACGGGCAAGTGGAAACGGATGTGGCCGTGACCTCGCTCAAAGGCGAGTGGAAGGGCGTGAAATGCGTCCAGCTCACCGCGTCGGGCGAACTGCCGAACGGCGAGACGGTTCGTGTGCGCGTGACGCCGTGTGATCCGACGGAACAGGCGTTCGCCTACACGCATCTGCTGCCGCAGGCGGGTTTCTTCTTCTGTGCGCCAAGTGAACAGGAAATCCTGCAACCCGATCCGCACCCCGGCCCGCATCTCGGCCTTGGCGCCGACGGCAAGGGCAAAGGCGTCCAGAAGATGAAGAAGAGCCACAGCAACGGACAGCCCTGCGCGAAGTGCCACGATAAGAAGAAAGCCGACCACACGAAGGGGAAGGCGTGTACGGACTGCCATAAGGACAGGAGTTGAGGGTGGGAAATTTGAATACGCTCAGCAATCAATCTCGTCAACGATCCGGCCCGCCCGTCCTGCTGATACTCGTTTTTCTGGCTCTCATGGGCGGCGGCGGGTATTTCGGCTGGCACGTCTACCAGAAGAGTTTGGCCGACCGCCGCGCCGCAGCCCAGGCCGCCTTGCTCGAACGGCAGCGCGAAGCGGCCGAGGCTGCGAAACGCAAGGCGGCGGAAGAGGCCGCGAAAAAGGCCGCCGCCGAGGAGGAGGCGAAACGCAAGGCGGCGGAAGAGGCGAAGCGCAAAGCGGAAGAGGAGGCAAAACGCCGGGCCGCCATCAAGACACCCCAGCAGCTCTGGCTGGAGGAACTGGCGGCGCGAAAGGCCGTTCGGGCGCAGATCGAGGAGGCCTGTAAAACGGCATCCGTGCCGCCGCCGACGCGCATGGGCGGCATCTCTTTCGCCGAGCCACTGGCGGGCGAACCCGTCCGCTGGGGACCCGTGTTGGACGCGGGCGATTCGGTGGACGCGCGTGGCGCGACGTTCGCCGTCTTTGGACCGAAGCGGAGCAAGCCGTTCATGACGCTCGATCCCGTGCCGCTCGTGTGGGTCACGCCGAAGACGCGCATTCCCTATCGGGTCGAGTTCAGTCGGAAACTCGCGCTCAAAAACGGCGCAGTGCATGATCCCGCCACGACGAACATCGTGGTGAAACTGCGGGACAGTCTCAAGACCAAGGCGTTCACTACGTCGCCCTACTACGTTGCCAAGCCGGGGTGCGAATTCGTCTTCCCGCTCAAGTCCGGCACCGTGACGGTGGGCGAATACGGCGACCGGCTGCTGCTCGTCGTGGAACGCGACGATCTCAAGCAACAGGCGAAAGCGGAGTCCGACGCATTGCGGAAGGAAACGCTCGCAGGGGACGCGGCGGACGACGACGCGAAACTGCTTGATTCAAAACGCTACCCGCAAGGCGAGTTCGGCCGTTACCCGAAGATGAAGTTCAAGCCGGGGACGCCGGAAGCGTTCTGCGGATTCGTGTTCGGTCGTCAAGCAAAGCCGCTGACGCCCATCGTCACGCCGCAGCAGGGCGCGAAGGGATATTTCATTGACTACCGCCGGGCCAAGTGCAAGCCGTTTCGCGGGTTCGACCGAGGGCGGGCGGACATCGATCCCGTGCGCGGCGGCGTCTACGCCGTCCATCTCTTCAACGAGGGCGGAATGGACGGGTTGGACGACGTGGAGTATTTCAACCGCGTCCGTGCCACGTTGACCCGCCACTACAAGACGGAACCGACGGAACAGAAGGGCGAACTGCCATTCCCTGAACTGACGTATCGCGTAGGCGATGTCGAAATCGCGTTCGGTCCGGAACCGCAGGGCGGTTTCCACTTGAAAGCCCGACAGACGTTGCTGGCCGATCTGGCTCGCAAAGCACCCGCATCTCGCAAAAGACCTTAATTTATGGTACACTCATGGACATGAAACTAGAAGAAGCCAACGCCGCGTTTTTGTGGGGAACGAATGAAGAGGTGGATGCCCGTGCGTCCGCCGATGTGCCATCGTTCCGCCTGTGCCATCCCGCCGGGGCCTTTCCGCCCGTGGCACAGACGTTCTGTTCGCCGCAGACGCAACGTCTGCGCACGGTTTCGCGGCACGGCCGCGTGGTGGCGAATGTTTTTGCCGACGACGATGCGGAGTACTGTTTGATCGCGGGACTTCTGCCGGCCGATCTGTCTGCCACGCGGGGCGATCAGGCCGCGTCCATCTTCACGGAACTTGAAGCGGTGTTGGCGGAGGCCGGTTTTCCGTTTTCGTCCGTGGTGCGCACATGGCTCTACATCGACCGCGTGTGCGAATGGTATGGGACGTTCAATGCGGCGCGTTCGGCGTTCTTCGAGAAGCGTCGCGTGTTCGAGACGTTCCTGCCGGCCTCGACAGGCATCGGTACGGCGAATCTCGACGGCGCGGCGTTGACGGCGGGCGCGATTGCGATGAAACCGAAACGTACAGGTGTTCGGGCGGAAATCGTCGAATCGCCGCTCCAGGCGCCCGCGATGGCGTACAAGTCGAGTTTCAGCCGCGCGGCCGAAATCATCACGCCGACGGCGCGTCAGTTGTTTGTGAGCGGTACGGCGTCCATTCTGCCGAACTCGCACGAGGTGGCGTTCGTGGGCGACATCGTGAAGCAGATCGATTGTACGATGACCGTCGTCAAGGCGATTCTGGACAGTCGGGGGTACGATTGGCGGGACGTCTCTCGCGCGATCGTCTACTTGAAAGATCCGTCGTTCCGCGAACCGTGGCGGGCCTGGTGCAAGGCGCAGGGGCTGCCGGCCGATTTCGCGGCGGAGACGGTCTGCGACGTGTGTCGCGACGAGTGGCTGTTTGAAATCGAGATGGACGCCGTCAAGGGCGTACGTAAAATCTGACGGACGCGACCGCCATGGCCAAGAAGGTTCTGTGGTGGGGACGTTTCGATCCGGGCTATTCGCGCAACCGTGTCTACGCGGCGCTCTTCCGCGAACTCGGCTGGGACGTCTCCTATTTCTTCGTAAAGGTTTCGCCGAAGTTCGGCGACGTGGAGGCGGTTGTGCGCGGTCTTGGCCGTGAACCGCGCCCTGATCTCGTGTGGGTGCCGGTGTGCCGTCAGCGCGACATTCTCGCCGCTTGCCGTTGGGCGCATCGGCGAGGCGTCAAGGTGTTGTTTGACCCGATGATTTCCGCGTGGGACAAGAAGGTTCTTGAACAGCGCAAATGGCGGGCGGACGAGGCGCGGGCGCGGAAACTCCACGCGCGCGAAACGCGGATGATGAACGCACCGGACATGGTGACGTGGGACACGTCTTGCCACTTGGAATTCTGCGCGAAGGAATTTAACGTTCCCCGTGAAAAACTGCGTGTGCTCTTGACGGGAACGGACGAGACGGTCTTCAAACCGCAGCCGGCGGCCGCCGTTTCCGATGCCGCGTCGTCCGGCGTGTTCAAGGTTCTCTACCATGGCGCCTACTTGCCGCTCCATGGCACGGAATACATCGTCGAGGCCGCGCGTCTGACGCAAGACGAGGGCATCCAGTGGGACTTCCTCGGCTGGGGCGCCTACAAGGCCGCCACGGAGGCGAAAGCGGCTGGCATCCGCAACATCCGTTTTTTGGACAAAGTGCCGTACGTGGACGTACCGAAGGTGATTGGTGCGCACGACGTGGTACTAGGTGTGTTTGGAACGACCGAAAAGGCCTCCCGTGTGATCGGGAACAAGGTCTACGAATGCATGGCCTGTGCCCGGCCGACCATTAACGAGTTTTGTACGGGCTATCCGCCGGCGGCGAAGGACTGTCCGGCAATCAAGTTCGTTCCACCGGGCGATGCCTTGGCGATTGCGGACGCCGTTCGCGCCTATCGGGCGGACTGGGGGCGTCGGGATGCATACTTCGCCGAGGCGCGGGCGTTTTTCGAGAAGTATCTCAGTATGCGCGTGATCAAAGACCAGTTGGCCGCCATTTTGGCCGACATGGGACTGTGAGCAGATTTGGACGGAATCATGTCGAAACACGGCCACGGAAAGTCGATTCAGTACAAACGGGAATTTTTTGACCGCGATTATTCGGGCGGGCAGGTCTTCGGACGTCTGTGGCGTTATGCGCGGCGTTACCGGTTTCGGATTGTCGTTGGTATCGTCTGCGGATTCCTGACGGCCGGCACGTTGCTGCCGCTCTACCAGGTAATCCAGCCGTCGCTGAAAGGGCTGCTGGCACAGGAAACGGTCGTTCAGCAGGAGGAACAGGAGGCGCGTCCGCAACCGCCGCCAGCCGTCGCGCAAGCCGTGTCGGACGCACACGCGAAACCGCTCAACAAGCTGGAACGCGACATGGCTCGTGCCGGCGAACTGCCGAGCTGGTTTCCGACCGTTGAGAGGTACGCGCGTGATTGGTTCGGCCTCGAACTGAAGACGGAGGCGGGCGAGATGGGCGCCGCACTCGTCCTGCTCGTCGTTTTTGTCGTGCCGCTCGTCGCGTTGCTGCGGCTCTGTCTGCTCTTTCTCAACCATTACTGTCTCGCCTGGGTAGCGATGAAGGTCGTGGCGGATTTGCGGGTGGACATCCTCGCGCACATCCAGAAGCAGTCGCTCCAGTTTTTCGGGCGTATCGACGTGGGGCAGTTGATGAGCCGTGCGACGTCCGATCCGCAACAGACGAAGCAGATCCTGCAGAACGTGTTGCAGGAACTCGCACAGGCGCCGTTTGAAATCGCCATCTCGCTGGGATTCCTGATCCATTTCGCGATTGCCAATCGGATGATGCCGACGTTGGCGGTCATCTGCATCGGTTTCCCGCTCTTCATCGTGCCGGTCGTGATGTTGTCGAAACGCATCCGCAAATGGGCGAAACGTGCGCTCAAGCGCTTTTCCGTCGTTGGATCGCGCATCCACGAGGTGCTGACGTGTGCGCGTGTGGTGAAAGCATACGACACGGCCGCGTTCGAGAACCAGAAGTACAATCACGTTGTTCGCGATCTGTTGAAGTCGACGATGCGGACGGTGCGCCTGAGTTTGCTCGTCACGCCGACGGTCGAGACGGTGGGGATTTTCCTTATCTGCGCGTTTGTGGTGTGGTGCTTCTTCGCGCACGTCACGCTCTCGAAGGTGCTGCCGATGCTGGCGCCGTTGCTGATCGTCTACAAGCCGCTCAAGCAGTTGGCGAAAATCCAGGGGCAGATCGAACAAGGCCGGGCGGCGTTGGCGCGCATTTTCTCGATTCTCGACGTCCAGATGGAATTGCCGGAAAAACCGGATGCCGTGGCCAAAGACCGTTTCGAGAAGGTCGTTGCATTCGAGGATGTTTCGTTCCGTTACGACACGGCGGATCGCGATGCCGTGTCCCATGCGACGTTCGAGATCCCGCGCGGGAAGGTCGTGGCCGTCGTCGGCGGTACGGGGTCCGGCAAGTCGACGATGAGTGGGTTGCTCTGCCGGTTCTTCGATCCGCGCGAAGGGCGTGTGACAATGGACGGCGTCGATTTGCGCGACATCCGCACGGCGGATTTGCGCAAGTTGATTGGCAGTGTCCAGCAGGAGACGATTCTGTTCAACGACACGATTGAGGAGAACATCAAGTACGGTTCGCCGGCGGCCACGCACGAACAGGTCGTTGCGGCGGCCAAAATGGCCAACGCGCACGAATTCATCGTGGCGCAGCCGGAAGGGTATGAGCGTGTCGTGGGTGAGAAGGGGTTTGCGCTGTCGGGCGGCGAACGCCAGCGCATTGCCATTGCGCGCGCGATTCTCCGCAACCCGCCGATTCTGATTCTCGACGAGGCGACGAGTGCGCTCGACACGGTGACGGAAAAACTCGTGCAAGACGCCATCAACAACTTGATGAAGGATCGCACGACGTTCGCCATCGCGCATCGGCTGTCGACGATTCGGACGGCCGACCTCATTCTCGTGATGGAGAAGGGCGTGATCGTTGAACGTGGAACGCACGAAACCCTCTACGCCGCGCAGGGCGTCTATCGCAGATTGTGCGATATGCAGAAGACGAGTTGAGACGGAGGCGTGGACAACCATGGTCAATGTGGATGTTGTTGTCGCGGGTGCGGGCTTGTGGGGCTGCACGGTGGCGCGGACGTTGGCGGAGGCCGGCCGCCACGTGCTCGTGCTGGAAAAACGGCCCGTCGTGGGCGGAAACGTCCGATGCGAAACCGACGCGGAAACAGGAATCGAAGTCCACACCTACGGATCCCACATTTTCCATACGCATCTTGATGACGCATGGGCGTTCGTCAATCGATTCGTCTCCCTTAACGGCTATCAGCACAAGGTCTTGGCCCATTACAGAGGGCGGACGTATTTTCTACCGCTCGGTCTGACGCTGGTCAACCAGTTCTACGGACTCGATTTAAAACCGTCCGAACTGCCGGCGTTCATCCGCGCCGAGGCGGCGAAAGGCGCAGAGGACAATCCGTCGGCCGCCCATGCGCCGCGCAATTTCGAGGAACAGGCAATCGCGTTTGTCGGTCGCCCGCTCTATGAAGCGTTCATCCGCGACTACACGCGCAAGCAGTGGGGGATGGATCCGCGCGAACTTTCAGCGGACATCATCAAGCGTCTGCCCGTACGCGCAAACTACGACGTCAACTATTTCTCGGACTATCGCCAGGGCATCCCGTTGACGGGCTACAATTCCCTCTTTGACCGTGTGCTCGACCATCCGAACATCGTGGTTGAATGCAACCGGTCGTTCACGCTGTCGACTTTGCGGACGATCGGGTTGCCCGACACGACGCCTGTCTTCTATTCCGGTCCGCTCGACGCGTTGTTCGATTTCGCATTCGGAGCATTGCCGTGGCGGTCTTTGCGGTTCGAGCGGACGTGTCTGCCGATGGCCGATTTCCAGGGGACGAGCGTCGTCAACTACACGGGTGACGACGTGCCGTTCACGCGGATTCACGAGTTCAAACACTACCATCCCGAAGATGCGCGGACAATGGCGTACCCTGCCACGGTGATCTGCCGCGAATATCCGAAAGCATGGCAGCGGGGCGATGAACCCTATTACGCCGTCGATACGCCCGCATCGCGCGCGTTGCGGGCGCAGTACGCGGCGGCAGCGGCGCGTGTGCCGAATCTCGTTGTGGGTGGCCGTTTGGGCGCGTACCGTTACTACGATATGGATCAATCCATCGCGTGTGCCTTGGCGGCCGCCCGCGCGTTCCTTTCGTGAGCGGCAAAGCAACAACGTATCTGGAGTCCTATGCCTGAACC
>CAZTHR010000029.1:11523-14166 GCA_964613265.1 uncultured Lentisphaeraceae bacterium
ATTGCCAAAGGTACGCGCCGTGCGTTGTGAGCGTCCACCATCTGTTGTGTCGCGTCTGGGGATGGTCGCCGTACTGGCATTCGTGCTGACGGGATGTCTGATTCCCGAGCCGCGCACGGGCGAGTACTATCGGGCGACGCGCCTTTTCTGGGATACCCGTCAGCACGGCGCATATCCGGCATCTGTCGGTCTTTGGTTCGTCAGTTACGCAATTGGCAGCTATTTCGTTGTGGGGCCGTGCGTGGGTTATCCCGTGGGAATGGGAATCTACGCGCTTGAAGGGACGATTTTTTACCCGCTTTGGGACACGCTGTGTCTGCCGATCGACTGCGTTGTGCGCGGGCGCGGCACGTTCGACGCCTACGAAGACCGCCTTGCACCCACGCCGGGCGCGTGGATGAAGACGGAGGAGTATTTGCAGGAACGTTAGTGTACCGTGCGTCGGAAGAGGTTGAGCCGCAGGGCGTTGACGACGACGCAGAAGCTGGACAGTCCCATCGCGGCCGCGCCACACGCGGGGTGAAGCCCCCATCCCAGAAATGACCAGCAGCCCGCCGCCAGCGGAATGAGCGCGACGTTGTAGCAGAACGCCCAGAAGAGGTTTTCTTTGATGTTCCGCAACGTGGCCCGACCGAGGCGCAGGGCCATCGGCACGTCCGCAAGGCGATTCTGTACCAGAACGACATCGGCTGCGTCGATGGCGACGTCCGTGCCCGCGCCAATGGCCAGCCCCAGATCCGCGACGGCGAGCGCGGGCGCGTCGTTGACGCCGTCGCCAACCATCGCAACTACGCCGTCTTTGCGCAAATCGCGCATGGCGGCGGCCTTGCCGTCGGGCAGGACGTCCGCCACGACAGCGTCGATCCCCGCGTCGCGGGCGATGGCATGGGCCGTCCGTGCATTGTCGCCCGTGAGCATGACAACGCGCAATCCCATGCGTTTCAATTCGGCCACGGCCGCGACGGCATCGTCTTTAAGCGTGTCCGCAACGGCGACAACGCCGAGCAGTTTCTCGCCGAGGGCGAAGAGAAGGGGTGTCTGTCCCTGTTCGGCGAACGTCTGGGCACGTGCGGCGAGGGCGGCGGGGACGCGGATGCGCGTGGTGATGAACGCGAGGCTGCCGCCGACGAGGAGATGTCCGTCGTATTGCGCCTCAAGGCCGTGGCCCGGCAAAGACTTGAAGTCCGTGACCGATTCCAACGTGAGGGCGCGTGTTCGGGCTTCGGTGACGATAGCACGGGCGAGGGGATGTTCGCTTCGGGATTCAAGCGCGGCGGCGAGCGCGAGGAGGGAGTTTTCGGACACGTCGTTCGCCGGGGCGAGTGCGGCGACGCGGGGTTTCCCGGACGTGAGCGTCCCCGTCTTGTCGAGCGCGACGACCCGCGTGCGGCCGGCGGCTTCCAGCGACGCGGCGGTTTTGAAGAGGACGCCGTTGCGCGCGCCGACGCCGTGGGCAACCATGATGGCGACGGGCGTGGCGAGGCCGAGGGCGCAGGGACAGCTGACGACAAGGACGGCGATCGCCCGCGAAAGCGCCGTCGCAAACGGAACGTCCAGCGCAAGCCAGACGCCGAGTGTGAGGAGCGCGAGAACGAGGATGGCGGGTACGAAGACGCCCGACACCCGATCGGCGAGACGCGCGATGGGCGCTTTCGTGGCGGCCGCGTCTTTCATCAACTGGATGATCTGGGCGAGCGTCGTGTCCGCGCCGACCCGTGTGGCACGGCAGCGGAGAAAACCCGTCTGGTTGAGCGTCGCCGAGGAGACCGTCGCGCCAGGGGTTTTGTCCACGGGGACGCTCTCGCCCGTCAAGGTCGATTCATCGACCGCTCCCGTCCCGTCTTCAACCACGCCATCCACGGGGATGCTCTCGCCGGGACGCACGACGAAGACGTCGCCGACGCGTACGTGTTCGACGGGGACGGACGCCTCTCGTCCGTCACGGACGACCGTGGCCGTGCGCGGGGCGCGGGCGAGTAGACTTTTGAGCGCGTTCGTCGTGCGGCCCTTGGCGCGGGCCTCCAACAGTTTTCCGACGGTGATGAGCGTGAGAATCATCGCGGACGAGTCGAACGATCCCGCGCCGAATGCCGCACCCGCGCCCAACGCCACGAGCGTATCCATGTTGGGCGCACCGTGGAGGAGTCCGCGCAGACCGCTGATGAAGAATTTTCGGTTGACGATCAACACGAGGCCGGCGAAAACAAGGGGAAGGAAATCCGTGAAGAGAAGAATGGCCAAAAGGAGGCATGAAGCGACGAGCCGTCGTACCAGGGCGGGCGTTTCGCGGTCTTTCAGGAAATCGGCGTCCGACGCAGAGGCATCCGTACCCTCTGCCGATGTCTGAGCGGCATCCGGTTGTCGTTGCGCCGTGTAGCTGCCCGCCGCCGCGACGGCTTGAATGATCGCCGTGTCGTCGACTTCGCCCTCGACGCCCATGGACTGCGTGAGCAGACTGACGGCGCAGGATGTGACACCGGGAACGTTCTGAACCGCCCGTTCGATCCGCGCGGCGCAACCCGCGCATCCCATACCCGTGATTGTATATTGTTTCATATCGGAAACCTCATGATGCGTGACGTTCCTTCTTCTGTTGGGGACGGATTATAGCCCGACCGCGTTCCGCCGTCAAGCGTGTGCCGC
>CAZTHR010000030.1:0-14149 GCA_964613265.1 uncultured Lentisphaeraceae bacterium
AAGGCTTCGAGTTCTAATCGACGCCCGCGTACGCGGATGTTCCAAAAACGCCGTCTCGTTTTCCGGGGCGGCGTTTTTTCGTTCATTTTCCGTTTCCCTACTTGTTTTCGCGCCGTATTTTTTGATATACTAACCCTTCGCCGTTGAAACAGTTAACAAAGTGGTCGCTTACCACACTTCATTCGCGGCGGAAGTTGTCGATTTTTCGCATTTTTAACTCGTTATTGTAGACTGAAAGGTAAGCTCGATGAAAGCTGAACGCAAGGTATTCGGCAAGTTGCAGAATACGTACGACCCGCCGGATCTGATTGAGATTCAGACGAAGTCCTATCATGAGTTCCTCCAGGAGGACGTGCCGCCGGCGAAACGTGCGGATCATGGCCTGCAGGCGATTTTCAAAGAGATCTTCCCGATTCAGTCCTATGACGGGCGTTACACGCTGGATTTTGTGAAGTACCGTCTGGAGCCGGCGAAATACACGTGCCAGGAGGCGATGTACGAGAGCGAGACGTATGCGCGGCCGCTCGTGGCTACGTTCCGGTTGAAGGATACGAACGGCGAGTCGACGGACGAGGAGGTCTTTCTCGGCGAGATTCCGATGATGACGGACGATGGCGCGTTCGTCATCAACGGCGCGGAGCGTGTGATTGTCAGCCAGTTGCACCGCAGCCCGGGCATCAGCACCGAACGCATGATCCACGCGAACGGCCAGCCGCTGTTGTCCGTCCGTATCATTCCGGACCGTGGTTCTTGGATTGAAATCATGTTCGACACGAACGACGTGATGTGGTGCTTCATGGATCAGCGCCGTCGTCGTCGGAAATTCTTCGCCACCACGCTTCTCCGTGCGCTGGGGTATGGGTCGGACGAGGAAATCCTCAAGCTCTTCTACGAGTTCAAGACGTTGGATACGTCGCGCAAGTGGACGGAGCGCGATCTCCACATGCTGGTCATGAAGGAAGACCTGGTGGACACGGATTCGCAGAACGTGATTGCGCGTCGCTACGACCCCGTGACGCCGGTGATGATGGAGCAGGTCGCCCGCGCCGGGCTGGCGTCGGTCGACGTCGTGGACGTGTCCATGGACAACGGCACGCTCATCAAGACGCTTCGTGAAGACGCGAAGATCGGCATTCGCAACGGTGAGGACGCGCTCAAGGACATCTACAAGCGGATGCGCCCCGGCGATCCGCCGTCGCTCGAAAACGCGAAGCGGCTGATGCACAACCTCTTCTTCGAGCTGTCTCACTACGATCTTGGTTACGTCGGCCGTCACAAGATCAACATGAAGCTCGGTCTGTCCGGGCAGGTTCCCGAAGAACTGCGTACGTTGCACAACTCCGGCATGGACGTGGTGGAATCCGTGCGTCTGCTGCTCGACATCTTCATGGGCCGCAAGACGGTGGATGATATCGACCACCTCGGCAACCGCCGCATCCGCACGATGGGTGAACTGCTTGAGAATCAGTGCCGCGTGGGTCTTGCCCGTACGGAGCGTTTGATTCGCGAGCGCATGACGATGCACGACGCCGCGAGCGGCCAGGCGCTCACGCCGGCGCGTCTCGTGAACGCGAAGAGTTTTTCGTCCGTGGTGACGGACTTCTTCACGCGCTCGCAGTTGAGCCAGTTCATGGACCAGACGAACCCGCTGTCGGGCCTCGCCCACAAGCGGCGTATTTCCGCCCTCGGTCCTGGCGGCCTTTCCCGCGAACGCGCGGGCTTTGAAGTCCGCGACGTGCATCCGTCCCACTACGGCCGCATCTGCCCGATTGAGACGCCGGAAGGTCCGAACATCGGCCTCATCTCCTCGCTCGGCCTCTACGCGCGTGTCAACCGCTTCGGTTTCATCGAAACGCCCTACCGTGTCGTCAAGGACGGCAAGGTGACGGATGTCGTCGAGTACCTGCCGGCGGACGTCGAGGAACAGTACGTGATCGCCCAGGCGAACGCGCCGCTGAACGCGGACGGAACGTTCGCCGAGAAGAAGGTGACGTGCCGTTACAAGACGGAGTTCTGCGACAAGCCGGCTGATCAGGTTCAGTACATGGACGTGTCGCCGATGCAGGTGATTTCGATTGCCGCCGGTTTGATTCCGTTCCTTGAACACGACGACGCGAACCGTGCGCTCATGGGCGCGAACATGATGCGTCAGGGCGTGCCGCTGCTGCGCAGCGAACGTCCGTATGTCGGGACGGGTCTGGAAGGCGTTGCGGCGAAGGATTCTCGCGTGGTCGTCACGGCTGAGGAACCGGGTGTCGTGGCCTATGTGTCCGCTGACGTCATCCTCACGACGGCCGACGGGTCGTTGCCGTCGAGCGTCGAGCCGAATCCGAAGAACCCGGATCTCTACGATTTCGAGAAGGAAGCGAAGAAGGGCGTTCGCCGCTACACGCTCCAGAAGTACCGTCGGTGCAATGCCGGCACGTGCTTCAACCAGAAGCCGATCGTCAAGCACGGTCAGAAGGTGGACGTGGGCGACTGCTTGGCGGACGGCCCCGCGACGGATCAGGGCGAACTCGCCCTCGGCAAGAACCTGCTTGTGGCGTTCATGTCGTGGCGCGGCTACAACTTCGAAGACGCCATCCTCGTGAACGAGCGTCTGGTGCGCGAAGACGTCCTCACGTCGCTCCACATCGTCACGTTCGACTGCGGTGCGCGTGAGACGAAGCTCGGGCCGGAAGAAATCACCCGCGATATTCCGAACGTCGGCGAGGATGCGTTGAAGAACCTCGACGCCGACGGTATCGTGCGCGTGGGTGCGGAAGTCCATCCGGGCGACATCCTTGTCGGCAAGGTCACGCCGAAGGGCGAGACGGAGTTGACGCCGGAAGAGCGTTTGCTGCGCGCGATCTTCGCCGAGAAGGCCGCCGACGTGCGCGATACGTCGCTGACGGTTCCGCCGGGCACGACGGGCATTGTGATGGCCGTGAAGGTTACGACGGGTCAGGATCTGGCGCGTGCCTCGGCGGGGCTTGACGGCGAAAAGCCGAGCAAGAAGGCGCTGCGCGAAGCCGAGAAGAAGCGCAAAGAGAAGTGCGCGAAGGTTGAGGCGGAACTGGCGAAGGTTCTTTCCGAAGCGTTCCTGGGGAAGAAGGTTTCGGTGGACGTGCTGGATGCGGACACGACGGAGCCGATCATCCCGGCGAACCACAAGATCACCAAGGCGCAGATTCTGAAACTCGCCAAGGCCCACGACCGTTATCAGATCAAGGACAGCCCGGAGCGCGATCAGATCGACCAGATTATGGAGCCGTTCGCGGCCCAGTTCGCGGAAATCGACGACGCGGCCGACGAGTTGAACGACGACGGGTTCACCGATCTGCCGAACGAGGGTGGCGTTGTGAAATCCGTCCGCGTCTACCTCGTCGACAAGAAGAACCTCTCCGTCGGCGACAAGATGGCTGGTCGTCACGGTAACAAGGGTTGTATCTCCCGCATCCTGCCGAGTTGCGACATGCCGTTCCTGCCGGACGGTACGCCGGTCGACATCGTGCTGAACCCGTTGGGCGTGCCGTCGCGTATGAACCTCGGTCAGCTGTTCGAAACGTATTTGGGTCTCGCCTGCCGCCTCTGCGGTTTCCATGCGGCGACGCCCGTGTTCGACGGTGTGCAGGAATCCGAAATCGATGCGGCGCTCAAGGAGGCGCGCGCGATTCAGGAGAAGGAAGAGGGCGAGTGCGCGTGGATCAATCCGGACGGCAAGACGGTGCTCTACGACGGCATGACGGGCGAGCCGTTCGCCCAGCGCGTCGTGGTCGGTGTGATCTACATGTTGAAACTGCACCACCTCGTCACGGACAAGATCCACGCTCGCGCGATCGGGCCTTATTCGCTCGTCACGCAGCAGCCTCTGGGCGGTAAGGCCCAGCTCGGTGGTCAGCGTATGGGCGAAATGGAAGTGTGGGCGCTTGAGGCGTACGGCGTGGCCTACGCCTTGCAGGAACTGCTCACCGTCAAGTCCGACGACGTGCAGGGTCGTACGCGCATCTACGAGTCGATCGTCAAGGGGCAGAACGTGCTCGAATCCGGAATGCCGGAGTCCTTCTCCGTGCTCATCCACGAACTGCGCGGTCTCTGCATCGACATGCAGTTGCTGGGCGGCAACGCCGAAAAGCAGGCCGCCGCACACGCGGTGGCGCCGGCTGCGGCGCCGCTCGCGCCGCTTGCCGCCACGCCTTCGCCCGTTTCGGAAGTCGGCGGTTTCACCCTTTAATCGGAATTTCGTGACAGGAGAAAATTCAGATGAATCCCTATAACGCGAGCGAAATCTTCGGCGGCCAGTACAGCGCGTCGGTTCACTACGACGCGGTGAAGGTGTCGCTGGCCTCGCCCGAGACGATCCGCGCCTGGTCCCACGGCGAGGTGAAGAACCCGGAGACGATTAACTACCGCACGTACCGCCCCGAAAAGGACGGCCTCTTCTGCGAGAAGATCTTCGGGCCGACCCACGACTGGGAATGCGCCTGCGGCAAGTACAAGCGTATCAAGAACAAGGGCATGGTCTGCGACCGCTGCGGTGTCGAGGTGACGTTGTCGTCCGTCCGCCGTCAGCGCATGGGTCACATCGAGCTCGCCGTGCCGGTGAGCCACATCTGGTTCTTCAAGTGCAACCCGTCCCGCATCGGTCTTATGCTCGACAAGACGTCGAGCGAACTTGAGCGCGTCCTCTACTATCAGGACTGGCTGGTCATCACGCCCGGCCCGACGCCGTTGAAGGAAGGACAGGTGCTGTCGGAGGCCGACTACAACGACGCCGTGGAGAAGTACGGCGACGTGTTCAAGGCCGAGATGGGCGCGGAGGCCGTGCGCAAGCTGCTGAGGAAGGTCGATCTTGACAAGCTCATGGTCGATCTCGAAGAGCAGATGCAGAGCACCCGCTCCAAGCAGAACCGCAAGAAAATCGCGAAGCGCATGAAAGTGGTCGAGGGATTCCGTTCGTCGGGCGGGAAGCCCGAATGGATGATTCTCGACTGTCTGCCCGTCATTCCGCCGGAACTCCGTCCGCTCGTGCCGTTGGAAGGCGGCCGGTTCGCGACGTCCGACTTGAACGACCTCTATCGTCGCGTGATCAACCGCAATAACCGTCTGAAGAACTTGTTGGCGCTCAAGACGCCGGATGTGATTATCCGCAACGAAAAGCGGATGCTTCAGGAGGCGGTCGACGCGGTGTTCGACAACGGTCGTCATGGCCGTGCTGTGACGGGGCCGAGCGGTCGTACGCTCAAGTCGCTCTCCGAAATCTTGAAGGGCAAGACGGGCCGCTTCCGCCAGAACCTCCTCGGCAAGCGCGTGGACTACTCTGGGCGTTCCGTGATCGTCGTCGGCCCCGAACTGCGCCTGCCGCAGTGCGGTCTGCCGAAGGAAATGGCGCTTCGTCTCTTCGAGCCGTTCATCATCCGCGCACTCAAGGACAAAGGCATCTGCCATACGGTTCGGACGGCGCGCAAGTTGATTGAGCACCATGACGATCAGGTCTGGGAGAGCTTGGAAGAGGTCATCAAGGACAAGACCGTCTTCTTGAACCGCGCCCCGACGCTGCACCGTCTGTCGATCCAGGCATTCGAGCCGGTGCTCGTGGAAGGCAAAGCCATTCGTCTCCACCCGATGGTCTGCACCCCGTTCAACGCCGACTTCGACGGTGACCAGATGGCCGTGCACGTGCCGCTCTCCATCGAGGCGCAGATGGAATCCCGCCTGATGATGCTCGCGGCCACGTCCATCTTCTCGCCGGCGTCCGGCAAGTCCGTGATGACGCCGACGCAGGACGTCTGCTTGGGCATCTACTTCCTCACGACGCCCAGCCAGCAGGACAAGCTCAAAAACCGCATCGTCGGCAAGTGCGATTTCTCGGACATGCATCTGCCGCTCTTCAACGACATCGGCGAAGTCGAGTTCGGTATTGCCGAACACGCGATCGGCTACCAGAGCCTCATTCGTTTCCGCAATCCGGACTTCGGCACGATGGGACGTCCGCACGGCGATCCGACGCCGCGCACGATTGTCACGACGGCCGGCCGCGTGATTTTCAACGCGATCTTCCCGGAGGAAATGGGCTTCTGGAACGACAAGGTTACGAAGTCCACGATCGGCAACCTCATTTTGGACTGCCACCGTGTGGCGGGCCATGACGCGACGGTGAAGCTGATCGATGACCTCAAGGATCTCGGATACCACTACGTGACGGTTTCCGGCGCGTCCATGGGTCTCAAGGACATGATTCGCCCGGCCATCAAGGACGAAGTGATTTCCAAGAGCGCCGCCGAAGTCGCGAAGATCGATGGGCAGTTCCAGCAGGGTATCATCACCGCCGGCGAACGCCACAACAAGATCGTCGACGTCTGGTCGGCCGCCACGGAGAAGATCGGCGACGAACTGTACAAGACGATCGACCGCAACATCTCGCCGGAGAACAAGAATCCGACGGAACTGAACCCGATCTTCATGATGGCCGATTCGAAGGCCCGTGGCTCGAAACTTCAGATTCGTCAGCTCGCCGGTATGCGCGGCCTTATGGCCGACCCGTCCGGTAACATCATTGAACGCCCGATTACCGCCTCCTTCCGCGAAGGCCTCTCCGTGTTGGAGTACTTCATTTCGTCCCACGGCGCCCGTAAGGGTCTGGCCGACACGGCGTTGAAGACGGCCGACGCGGGCTATCTGACGCGCAAGCTCGTGGACGTGTCGCAGGACGTGATCATTTCGCAGGAAGACTGCAACACGGTCAACGGCATCGAGGTCGAGGCGATCGTCGAAGGCGACGAAGTCAAGGCCACGCTCGCCAGCCGTGTGCTCGGTCGTACTGCGTTGCTCGACATCGAAGATCCGAAGACGCACGAAGTGCTCGTCTACGCGAACGACGAGATCGACGAGGCGGCGTGTGACAAGATTACGCAGCATGGCGTGGAGAAGGTTTGGATTCGTTCGGGCCTTACGTGCGATGCCGAATACGGCATGTGCGCGAAGTGCTACGGCCGCGACCTCTCGACGGGCCGTCAGGTGGAAATCGGCACGGCGGTGGGTATTATCGCCGCCCAGTCCATCGGCGAACCGGGTACGCAGCTCACGATGCGGACGTTCCACATCGGCGGTACGGCGTCCATGACCGCGAAGGTTCCGGAAATCGTGTTGAAGAACGAGGGCATTGTCAAGTTCGTCGACGTCCGTAAGGTGAAGAACGACGAAGGCAAGGAAGTCGTCCTCAACAAGAACGGTGCACTCGAAATCTGGTCGAAGGACGGGCAGACGCGTCTCGACAACTATCCGTTGCAGATGGGTTCGGTGCTGGCCGTCGAGGACGGTTCGTCCGTCAAGAAGGGCGAGAAGGTCGCGTCGTGGGATCCGCACTCCGTGCCGGTTCTCTCCGAAGCGCATGGTACGATCGAGTTCGAGGACTTCGAGGAGGACGTGTCCGTCAAGACGGAGACCGACCGCGCCACGGGCGCGAAGACGCTCGTCGTGCTGCCGACGTCCGAGTCCAACCTCCACCCGCGGATTGTCATTCGTGGGCGCGGGGAAGATGGCGTTGTGCGGATGCTGGACAGCCACGACATTCCGACGGGCGCCATCGTGATGGTGCGCGACGGCATGAAGGCGTCGCCGGGTATGTTGCTCGCCAAGACGCCGCGTGAAGAAGCCAAGACGCGCGATATTACGGGTGGTTTGCCGCGCGTGGCCGAGCTCTTCGAAGCCCGCCAGCCGAAGGACGCTGCCGAAATCTCCAAGATCGAAGGCTACGTCCGTTTCGGCGAGAACATCCGTGGCAAGCGTACGCTCTACATCGAAGACCGTCTGCCGCTGGTCGACGGCGCCGACCTCACGAAGGAGAGCGACTACGAGGTCATCCAGTCCGAGGAACATCTCATTCCGATGGGTAAGCAGATCGTCGTGTTCAAGAACGACCACGTCAAGAAAGGCCAGCCGCTCACGGAAGGCCCGATCGTGCCGCAGGAAATCCTCGAAGTGTCCGGCCCGCAGGAACTCCAGAAGTACCTCGTCAACGAAGTGCAGCAGGTGTACCGTCTGCAGGGCGTGGAAATCAACGACAAGCACATCGAGATCATTGTCCGCCAGATGCTCCGCAAGGTTCGCATCACGAATCCGGGCGATACGGACTTCCTCTGGGGCGAGCAGGTCACGCATCAGACGTTCATGCGCGTGAACGAACAGATGATGGCCGAAGGCCGCCGTCCGGCCGAAGCGCAGCCCGCGCTTCTCGGCATTACGAAGGCCGCCCTCGAAACGGATTCCTTCATCTCCGCCGCGTCCTTCCAGGACACGACGCGCGTCCTCACCGAGGCCGCGACGATGGGGCGTGTGGACGAACTGCGCGGCTTCAAGGAGAACGTCATCCTCGGCCACCTCATTCCTGGCGGCACGGGCTTCCCGCTTCACCGCTACCTCAAGTTGGTGCCGCTCTGCGAGCCGATTTCCGATGCGGAAATGGAGGAGCTGAACCGCGAACGCAAGGCCAAACTCGACGAACTCTTTGGCACGACGGGTATTCCGCCGGAAGAAGAGGGCGAGGAGAACGAGCCCGCGTTCACGCCGGTCAATGTCGATACGCTGGCCCAGGCGCCCGCCAATCAGGCGCCGGATCAGACGATCGACGGCTATTCGGCGGATGACGCCGTCGGCGGCGGGGAGGGCGAACAGGCCTAGTCCCTGTGTTTCACGGCAAAATCCGAACGCCTTGTCCATTGCGGAACGCTTCGGATTTTGCTAAAATCAATCGCAAAAAATTTGGAGTAAAAGAGAAATGGCAATTGTGCTTGGTCTGCCGAAGGGCAGCCTACAGGAATCGACCTTCGCGCTCTTCAAACGCGCGGGGTTTAACGTGTCCTGTTCGTCCCGTTCCTACATTCCTTCCATTGACGATCCGGAAATCAAATGCCGTCTGCTGCGTCCGCAGGAGATGTCGCGCTACGTTGAGTTGGGTTTGCTCGACGCGGGCATTTGCGGTTACGACTGGGTGTACGAGAATGGCAGCGACGTCGAAGAAGTCTGCGAACTCAACTATTCGAAGGCGACGTCGAATCCCGTTCGCTGGGTGCTGGCCGTGCCGAACGATTCGCCGATCAAGTCCGTGAAGGATCTTGAGGGCAAGCGCATTTCGTCCGAGGCCGTTGGTCTCGTGAAGCGTTATCTGGATCAGAACGGCGTGAAGGCCGATGTCGAGTTCAGCTGGGGTGCGACGGAAGTCAAGGCGCCGGAACTTGTCGATGCGATTGTCGACCTCACGGAAACCGGTTCGTCGCTTCGCGCCAACAACCTCCGCATCGTCGACACGATTCTCACGTCCACGACGCGCATGATCGCGAACAAGAAAGCATGGGCGGACGCGGCGAAGCGCGCGAAACTCGAACAGCTCAAGATGCTGCTCACGGGGGCGCTCGATGCCCAGAAGCGCGTGTTGCTCAAGCTCAATGCGCCTGCGAAGGATCTGGACAAGATCACGGCGGCGTTGCCCGCGCTCCATGCGCCGACGGTCAACAAGCTCAACGATGCCGACTGGTATGCCGTCGAGTCCGTGATTGAGGAGCACAAGGTGCGCGATTTGATTCCCGTCCTGCGCGAAGCGGGTGCAACGGGTATCATTGAACTGCCGTTGAACAAGGTGATTTTCTAACGAGTTATGAGTTGCAAGACTCTTAACTCATAACTCAAACAACAAATACTTAGCAAAGGAGGTCTACGATGGGTTCCATCAAGAAGAAGCGCCGGAAAAAAATGTCGAAGCATAAATACGACAAGCGCATGAAGGCTCAGCGCCATAAAAACAAGTAAGCCCGCGTGGCTACTGAAACGCCTCGAACCGTTTGGTTCGGGGCGTTTTTTGTTTCTAAGTGTTGTCTAATTTGATGTTGTCATGTTATACTGCCGTTCATGAAAGATGTGACGACACGGCAGAATTTAACGCGGCGGCAGGCGATTGGATGTTCGTTGGCCGCCGGGGTGTGCTTCGGCGCGGGATCGCTGGGCGCGTCCGTTTCGGAACCGACTGAACCGCACGTGCGCGTTCGCCCTTGGGCGCGGCATCCAGCGGTTAAACTGCCGCTGTTGGGATTCGGCTGTGCTGATCGGTTTCCGCAGAAAAAAGGGTTCGGCAAGCATTCCGTTGACTATGAGACCGCTGGCCGCCTTGTTGACTACGCCATGTCGCACGGCGTGAATTGGTTTGACACGGGGTACGCCTATCACAAGGGCGAGAGTGAGCGTTTCCTCGGCAAGGCGCTTGCCAAGTATCCGCGCGAAAGCTATCTTCTTACGGATAAGATGCCGACGTGGCTCGTGAAGAAGCCGGAGGACGGGCCGCGGATGTTCGCCGAGCAGCTTGAGCGCTGCAAGGTCGACTACTTCGATTTCTACTTTCTGCACTCCGTTGGCAGCAAGTCGGTCTTTGAGGACGTCTATGTGAAGATGGGGGTGCTCGACTATTTGCGTTCTGAAAAAAAGAAGGGACGCATCCGCCATCTGGGACTGTCCTTTCACGGGAAGTCGGATTTTCTCGCCGAAGTGCTTGACGCTCATCCGGATCTTGAGGCGTGTCTTGTCATGCTCAACAGAATGGAGTATGAGTGGAACAAGGATGCGGCGAAACTTGCGGACGTCGCGGCGAAGCGCGGGGTGGCCGTTCTGGTGATGGAACCGCTTGCCGGCGGTCGCGCCGCAAATCTACGCGGACAGTCTCTTGCCGTTCTTGAGCAAGCGCGTCCCGGCGACACTGCGGCGCGATGGGGATTGCGCTTCGCGGCATCCGAACCCGGCGTCGTCTGTCTGTTCAGTGGCATGAACAAATTGGAGCATCTCAAGGAGAACATCGAGACGCTTTCGGAGACATTCAAGCCGTTCGATGCGCAGGAGCGGAAGACCTACGACGAGGCGATTGCCGTGTACATGAAACATCCGTCAATCCCCTGTACGGGATGCAGATACTGCGATCCGTGCCCGTATGGCGTCATGATTCCCGAGATCTTCGCATGGTACAACGAATGGGCGCAGCGTGGTCGTCTACCGGCCGACACGGGGGCGAACGATTCCCAGGATTTGCGCCGCCGGTTTCTTGCGTCGTACAACAATGCGTTCCCTCCGAAGACACGCGCTGACCGCTGCCTTGGATGCAAGAAGTGCCTCGTGTCGTGTCCGCAATGGACGTTCCGCATTCCAGTGGAAATGGAGAAAATCGCCACGCTGGTGGCGAAGGTCGCGGCCGACTATGTGAAGAAAGGCGGGACGTTGCGATGAAACTTCGAGTCCTTCGTATTCTTTTGGCGGGAACGTTTTTCGCGCTGTTGACGCTCTTCTTCTTGGGGGTGGTCGGCGGTTGCGGATGGTTGGCGGACGGACAGTTCGTACCGGCCTTGTTGACCTGTGGTCTGGGAGTGGCCGTTGTGGCGGTGGTGACGGTACTGTTCGGCCGCATCTACTGTTCCACGTTCTGTCCACTTGGCGTCTTGCAGGACGTTCTGCTTCGCGTCGTTCGGCTTTTTCGCAAGCGTCCATTTGTGCCGCACTCCGACCGGGTGGTTGTCCGAACCGTTCTGCTGGTCGTGTTCACGGCGCTCGTTATCGTGAACGGCGTGTCCGTGGCGGGATTGATTGAACCTTATAGCGTATTTGGACGCATCGTCTCGCAGGTTCTGCGTCCGATGGCCGAGGGGCTCAACAATCTCCTGGCGGATGCGTTGGGGACGGACGGCGCGGTGGTACTGTTCAAGCGTGACGTCGTGTGGCAGGGACTGGCGGGGTTGACGGTTGCGTTGACGTCGCTGGCGTTGTTGGTGGGGCTTGTCGCGTGGAAGGGGCGGGTTTTCTGCAACACGGTTTGTCCGGTGGGCGCAATGCTGGCCGCATTGTCGAAGGGCGCGGTGGTTCGTTTGGTGATCGATCCGACGAAATGCGTGAAGTGCGGACTTTGCTCGCGCGTCTGCAAAGCGGAATGTCTGGACGGGCGGGCGCAGACGCTGGACAATGCGCGGTGTGTGCGCTGCTTTGACTGCGTGGCGGCGTGTCCGCATGGGGCGATTGCGTTTCGGCCGCGTCCGCCGTGGCGATTGCAGACGGGAGAACGTTCCGCGTCGCGTCGTGCGTTCGTCGGAAGCACGATTGGCGCGGCCGCGCTGGGATGCCTGTGGACGAAAGGCCGTTGGCGTGGCCAAGCGACCGTAGGCGCGGCGACGGCGATTCCGCCGCCAGGAGCGAGTGTGGATACGCTGCGAGCGCAGTGCACGGCGTGTGGCCTGTGTGTGGCGCGATGTCCAGACCGAGTCCTCACGCCGGCGGGATTTTCAGATTACGGGCCGTTGGGCGTCTTGATGCCGAAGATGGATTTCACGCACGGCTTTTGTCGGCCGGATTGCACGGTCTGCGGCGAGGTCTGTCCCACGGGGGCGATTCCGTCGTTGACCGCCGACGCGAAAAAACGCACGACGATGGGTCTCGCCGTTTGGGATCGCGCCGCGTGTCTGGTCTGCACGGAGAAACTTTCGTGCGGACTGTGTGCGCGTCGCTGTCCCCACGGCGCGATTTCGCTCAAGTCGGAGGAAACAGTCGACGCCGAGAACAAAAAGACGACGGTGGAAATTCCCGTCGTCGATAAAGCCAAGTGCCGTGGATGCGGCGCCTGCGCGTACTATTGTCCGTCGCAGGCGCTGCGTGTCAGGCGCGGATGAGCGCCAGCATGGCGTCGCGGCGGGCGGCCATGATGTCCGGCGTCTTGCCTTCGAGGTTGAGGCGGACGAGCGGTTCCGTGTTGGACATGCGGACGTTGAACCACCAGCCTTCGCTGTCCCAGCGGTCGACGGACACGCCGTCGAGTTCAAAGTGGTCGGGGAACTGCGCCTTGATCTTCGCCAGGACGGCGGGGGCGTCCGCCACTTTGGAATTGATTTCGCCGCTTTGCGCGTATTTGCGGAGGGGCTTGACAAGTTCGCTCAGCGGTTTGTCGCTCTTCGAGACGATGTTCGCGAGGGCGAACGTGGCCATCGAGGAGGATTCCGCCGTGGAGTTGGCCTTGAAGTAGTAGTGGCCGGAGAGTTCGCCCGCGAAGATGGCGTCGTTTTCGCGCATCTGGGCTTTGATGAAACTGTGGCCCACGCGAGACATCATCGGCTTACCGCCGGCGGCCGCGATCACTTCGCTGGCGACCTTGGACGAGCGCAGGTCGTAGAAGCAGGCCGCGCCCGGCTGGGTTTGGAGCAGGTCTTCGGCGATGAGCGCCGTCATGAAATCCATCGGGATGATATCGCCCTTTTCGTCGACGAATCCGGCGCGGTCGGCGTCACCGTCGAACGCCACGCCGAAGGCGTATTTGCCGGGGTTGGCGCGGATGAGCGCCTGGAGGTCCTTGAGGGTTTCCACGTGGAGCGGGTTCGCGTCGTGATTCGGGAAGTTACCGTCGTAGTCGCCGAAAAGCGAGTCGTAGGTAAGTGCCGAATCCTTGAGCGCGACCGATTCGGCGATGCCCATGCCGTTCGCGAAATCCATGGCCACGTGGACAGGCCGCACGAGACGGGCAAACGTTTTCACGTGCGCGGCGTAGTCGCGGGAGACGTCGACCTTTACGATTTCACCGACACCCGTCGGCGGTTCGTGGCCGGACATGGCGGCGACGAGGCGTTCGATGTCCTGAATGCCCGTGGCGCCGGAAATCGGCACGGCGTTTGCCTTGCAGAGTTTGCAGCCGTTCCATTCCCGTGTGTTGTGCGAGGCGGTGATCATCACGCTGCCGTCCGCCTGGAGGTGCGTGTTGGCGAAATAGCTCATCGGCGTGGAAGCAAGACCGATGTCGAACACCGTCGCGCCTTCGTCCATCAAACCCTTGGCGAATGCGGCGAACAGCGAATCGGAACTCGTGCGGCAGTCACGGGCCACCACGACCTTCTTGACGTGCGCGAACTGCGCATAGGCGCGTGCGATTTTATAGAAGATATCTTCCGTCAGGTCTTGGCCGTAAATGCCGCGGATGTCGTATGCCTTGAAAATGCCCATAGTGGACTCCTTTTTGGTTGAGCGGAGATTATAGCATAACTTCCCCGTCGCGGGGCATTTTCCCCTCGCAGACTGCGAATTGTACAACTTCCCCACAACTTCCTTCGTTCGATATGCTATAATGGCGGCATGATGAAAACTGCAATGTGGGCGATCTTGGGTG
>CAZTHR010000031.1:0-13806 GCA_964613265.1 uncultured Lentisphaeraceae bacterium
GACAGGGCCGCGTCAGGCTAGCACGAACTGGCCGTCGCGGACGGTGACGCGGGCCGTGGATCCGGGCGGGTATTTGCCCGACACGATCGCCCGCGCCATGGGCGTTTCCAGATCGCGCTGGATGGCGCGTTTGACCGGACGCGCACCGTAGGCGGGATCGTACCCGTCCTGCGCAAGGCGGTCGAGCGCCGCATCGTCGATCTCGAATCCAATTTCCTGTTCAGCCAGACGCTTCGCGAAATCCTTGAGCTGGAGTTTCACGATGGCCTTGATCTGCTCCTGCGTGAGCGCCTTGAATTCAAGAATCTCGTCGAGACGGTTCAGGAACTCCGGACGGAAAATCTGCTTCAACGCCTCACGCGACGCGTTCGACGTCATGATGACGACGGCGTTCTTGAAACTGACCGTACGTCCGTGCGAATCCGTCAGACGTCCGTCGTCCAGCACCTGCAAAAGCAGATTGAAGACGTCCGGATGCGCCTTTTCGATTTCGTCGAGCAGCACGACGGAATACGGTTTGCGACGCACGGCCTCGGTCAGCTGCCCGCCTTCATCGTAGCCCACGTAGCCGGGCGGCGCACCGACGAGCCGCGACACGGAATACTTCTCCATGTATTCGCTCATGTCGATGCGAACCATCGAGGCCTCGTCGTCGAAGAGTTCGGCGGCCAACGCTTTCGCGAGTTCCGTCTTGCCGACGCCCGTCGGGCCAAGGAAGAGGAACGCGCCCACGGGCCGTTGGCGGTTCTTGATGCCGGCGCGCGAACGCAGCACGGCGTCCGCCACCGCGTCCACCGCCGCGTCCTGACCGACGACCCGTTCGTGCAGGATGTCGTCCAGACGCAGCAACTTTTCGCGCTCGCCTTCCAGCAGTTTCGTCACGGGAATGCCCGCCCAACGGGAAACGACCTCCGCGATTTCGTCGGCCGTCACCTCTTCGCGCAGCATCTGGTCACCGCCGTTCGTGCGGATATCGGCCTCGTGCTCCTGCAATTTCTTCTCAAGTTCGGGAATCGTGCCATACTTGATCTGCGAAGCCTTGGCATTGTCGCCCGCCGCCAGCGCGGTGTCGAACGCATGACGCGCCTCGTCCAACTGCGTACGGACACGCTTGACGTCTTCAAGCGCCGCCTTTTCGTTTTTCCACCGCGCCGTCATCGCGTCGGCCTTCGCTTTCTGTTCGGCCAGTTCCTTGCGCAATTCGTCGAGCCGTTTCTTCGACGCCTCGTCCTTCTCCTTCGCGAGGGCGATTTCCTCGATTTCAAGCCGCCGCACGTGGCGGGTGATCTCGTCGAGCTCGGCCGGGCACGAATCCATCTCCGTCCGGATCGACGCACACGCCTCGTCGAGAAGGTCGATGGCCTTGTCGGGCAGAAAACGATCCTGGATGTAGCGGCTCGACAACGTGACCGCGCTCACGAGGGCGCCGTCCTGGATGTGAACGTTGTGGTATTTCTCAAAACGCTCCTTCAGACCGCGCAGGATCGAAATCGCGTCCTCCTCCGTGGGCGGATCGACCATCACGGGCTGGAACCGGCGTTCGAGCGCGGCGTCCTTCTCCATGTACTTGCGGTACTCGTCCAAGGTCGTGGCGCCCACGCAGTGCAGTTCACCCCGCGCCAGCATCGGCTTGAGCATATTGCCGGCGTCCGTAGATCCCTCGGTCTTGCCCGCGCCCACGATCGTGTGAATTTCGTCGATGAAGAGGATGATCCGCCCGTTCGCCGCCTTGATTTCGTTGAGGACGGCTTTCAGACGCTCCTCGAACTGCCCGCGATACTGGGCGCCCGCCATCAGCGCCGTCATGTCGAGCGAAAAGACCGTGCGGTCCTTCAGCCCCTCCGGCACGTCGCCACGGACGATCCGCTGCGCAAGCCCCTCCACAATGGCCGTCTTGCCGACGCCCGGTTCGCCGATGAGGACAGGATTGTTCTTCGTCTTGCGCGAAAGAATGCGCACCACGTCGCGGATTTCCGTGTCGCGGCCGATGACGGGATCGAGCTTGCCCGCTTTCGCCATTTCCACGAGATCCGTACCGTATTTCTTCAGCGCCTCATACTGCCCTTCCGGATTGTCCGTCGTCACGCGCTGGTTGCCGCGCACCGCGCGAAGGGCATCCAGAAACGGCTTCTCCTGCACGCCCGCGTCCTTCAACAGTTTCGCACAGGGCGCATCCGACGTCCGGAGAATGCCCAGCACGAGATGCTCGACGCTCACGTACTCGTCCTTCATGTCCTTCGCGGCGTCTTCGGCCCGCATCAGGACGTTCGCGAGTTCGCTGGAGATGTAGATTTTGTCCATCTCCACGTTGCCCGTGATGCGCGGCTTATCCGCAATCGCCTGCTCCAGCCGCGCCGTCAGCGGCGCAATCCCGGCGCCCATGCGCGAGAAGAGCCCCGCCACCAATCCCTGAGAATCCTTAACGAGCGCAAAGAGCAGGTGCTCGACGTCGATCTGCTGCTGGCCGTGATGCCGCGCGACGTTCTGCGCCGTCTCCAGCGCCTCCCTGACTTTCGTAGTGTATTTTTCTGCGTTCATGTTCAAATCTCCTTTTCGGCAGAAGAAGTAGCACGAGCCGTGCCAAACACACGAAGACGCGGAAACAGCCTTCTCCCCACAACGATGAATGACAAAATGTCACGAATGAGCCGAAGCGGCACACTGCCATCCGGTCACTCAGGGAAAAGCTGGGCAAGAATCTGCTCGGCCGGCGTGTAGGCGCTCTTTTGGGCGTTGCAGTCTGGGCAGCACGGCACGCAATTGCCGCGCGTCGACCGGCCACCCCGCGCCACGGGCACGACGTGGTCGAGCGTCAAATTCGCCGCACCGACTTTCTTGTGGCAGTAGTGGCACACACCGGCGGCAATTTGCGCCTTCCACCAGTCCGTTTTCCGCAATTCCCGCGCGCGGGCGCGTTCCCGCTTCACATGGGCGGGGTCGGGACGCAGATCAAGCCAGTCTCCCATCGTGTTCTCCTCTCCCTCCGCTTAGTGGTCGTGCATCCCCTCGCCGTGCCAGGCCGTGAACGCCGGCACGTTGTCGATGCCGGCGGCGATCCGCTGACGCACGGCCTCGTAGACGAGAATCGTCGCGGCCGCGCTCACGTTGAGCGAATCGGCCAGACCCAGCATTGGAATCCGCACACGCAAGTCGGCGTGATCCATCCAGCGGGCGGTCAGACCGTACTGCTCCGCGCCGACGGCCAACGCGACGTTGCCCGTCAAATCGACTTCGAAATGAAGTTTCTCGGCGTGGGGCGTGGCCGCCAGAATCTTGAACCCGTGCGCCTTAAGCCAGTCCAACGCCTCCTCGGACGACGCCTCGACGATCGGCACGGAGAACATCGTCCCCGTCGATGCGCGGACGACGTTCGGATTGTGGATGTCCGTCGTCCGATCGCAAACGATCACCGCGCTTGCGTTCGCCGCGTCGGCGGAACGGAGAATCGTGCCCAGATTGCCCGGCTTTTCAATCGCCTCCGTCACGATGACCAACGCGTTCGGCGGCAGTTTCAGCTGATCCAAACGGCGCGACACGTGGGGACCGACCATCAATAGCCCATCCGGCCGATCCTTGTACGCCATTTTGAGGAATGCCGCCTTCGAGCACGTGTAGACCTCCGCGCCCCGTCCGACGCAGTCCTCCACCAGTTCCGGCTCGTTTTCGTTTTTCAGATAGAGTTCCGGGCAGTGGAAAATCGCGTGCGGACGATACCCGTTGTCGAGCGCCCGTCGACACTCACGGAACCCCTCGACGATCATTTCGCCGGATTCCTCCCGGAACGAACACGTGCGAAGCTTGACGACGTATTTGATTTTCGGATTCGAGGGCGAAGTCAATTCCATGGCGTCATTCCATTTCCGTTTTCAACGCCGCACGGACGAGACGAGCCGACTGCGAGGCGTCGATTTTAAGGATTTTGGCGCCGCGCGTGATTTTACAGAGCGAAAGTCCCAGACGCGCGGCGATCTGCCGCTGGGAGACGCCCTTTTCAAGAAGTTCCAACAACTCCCAACGCGAAATGAGCTTTCGCAATTCGACCGGCGTGAGAATCTCCGCCAAAAACTCCTCGACGTCCGTTGGAGACGACAGGGACGCGATGGCCGCCGCCAGACGGGACTGGGGGGAACGGCGCGTCATGGCTGCATATCCGAAAGGGCTTTCTGGAATGCCGCGTCCGCCTCCATCCGCTTGCGGCGTTCGAGCAACGCAAGGTAGTCGGCCCGGTTGGCGAGCAGGTCTTCGCAGAGTTCACGCGACATGAACGCGAACCCGTTCCGACGCATCACAGCATAGAGGCCGTCCGCGTCGGTAGCGTCGCGCATGGCCTCGGGCAGCACGGCCAGCAACCGCTGCGCCAGCCGAGGTGGCACGTTGATCTGCCCGTAACGCGTCCCGAAGAAGCAGACGTTGCCCGCGCTCAGACGCCGGCTCACTTCCGTCCGATAGACGTTGACGCGCTTCAGCAACTTGTCCGTCTGCGCATTCGCCGTGAAGGACTCCGCCGACTCCTCCTCGGGTTCGGGCGGCGGTTTCGGCGCGGCGGCAGGGGCTTTTTTGCGCGGCG
Organism: uncultured Lentisphaeraceae bacterium; assembly: GCA_964613265.1. Classification (GTDB taxonomy): domain Bacteria; phylum Verrucomicrobiota; class Kiritimatiellia; order RFP12; family UBA1067; genus RUG572. The sequence goes on from CAZTHR010000031.1 coordinate 4,568, forward strand.
GAGCCGACTGCGCCTCCTCGTCGTCGAACAAATCGTCGACGCTCGTGCCGGCGGACGGTTTCGCGGCGGCCTCTTCCTTTTTCGGCGCGGTCGCCGCCGGAGCGGCGGGCGGCGGCGTGGCAGAGACACCGTTCGCGGTGGCCAGAAACGTCTTCCACGATACAATCTGATCCGTCACCTGCTCGTTATTGACGAAAATCGCCGTCCCCTGACGCGCAATGCGGTAAGGCGGCTTGACGTAATGCCCGTTGGCGAACACGAACCCTGTTTTCACAGCTTTCCGGCCACGGGTGCTGGAGAGCGCCGCCCGCGCGGCAGCCGGTACTTTTTCAAAGGAAGGCCCGGCCACCCCGATGGCGGAAACAAGAACCAATCCCAACACCAACAGATACTTCGTCATGCCATGTCTCGCGTTACACACAATCGTTTTTTTCCAAAATTAAAGAACCCCGTCTTGCCGTAACAACAGAACCTCTGGAACCTCAGAGTCCAAAGTGGGCGCCCCCACCGCCGGCCCACGGGCCGACGGCTTTAGGTTCCCGATCAATAGCGAAGGTCAGAGACATACTGCGAATTCACGAACAAGTCAGGGTCCACGTGGGTTTCAGTTATCACGGACGTCGACCTTCAAGGTCGATTTCAATGCGTCGATGATTTTGGCGAAGGCACGGTTCACCTCGTCGTCCGTCAGCGTCCGATCCGGCGCACGGAATGCCAGCGAATACGCGAACGAACGGCGATCGGCGCCGAGTTCCTTCGATTTGAAAATGTCGAACAGCGTCACGGACACAAGTTCCTTCGGCGCCGCCTTGCGGATGCACGATTCGACGGCCGCGTGCGTGACATCGGCGCCCGCAACGAACGCGATGTCGCGCTTGACCATCGGAAACGCCGGCACGGGCGCCACACGCGCCGTCGCGTCGAACCGCCGCGTCAGCGGCGCAAGGTCGAGTTCCGCAAGCGCCATCTGGGTCGTCAGACGGAACGGATGGCGCAGTTTCGCCGAGAGAACGCCCATCAAGCCCACCGTCTTGCCGTAGGCCTTGATTTCGAGCGCCGCGCCCGGTACAAACGCCGGATGCTCGATGGGCTTGAACATGAGATTCGCCACATGGAGGCTGGATGCCAGACCCTCCACCGCGCCCTTCATCCAGAGCAACGCCTCTTCAACGGTCACGGCCCGTTGGCGGTCGAGCACCCCGCGCCCCACCGGCCCGACGAAGCCCAGCGCAAGACGATCCGCCTCAAACGGACGCCCGTCTTTCGTCCGCCCGAACACGCGCCCCATCTCAAACAACTTCGGCGTCTCGACCTGGTGCGTCGCATTACGTCCCAGCGATTCCATCAACTGCGGCAACAACGAATCACGCAACACGCCGTATTCCGCGCTTACGGGATCCGGCAGCGCCAATCGCGCCGCCGCAACATCGGCACGGGCGTCAAACGCATTCAACTCGCCGGCGGAAAGGAACGAATAGTGCATCGCCTCGGTGAAGCCGAGGGACAGGCACGTGGCGCGCACTTTCTCCCGAGCGCGGAACGGCTCGTCCGACAACGGCGACACACTCGGTGCGGACGGCATCGTGTCCGGAATGTTGTCCAGGCCGTACAGCCGCGCGATTTCCTCCACGAGGTCGGCCTCCAGGGACAAATCCCACCGCCAGCTCGGAATCCCGAAAGACACGGTTTCCGCAGCCGCATACGGGCCTTTTTCGCGGCAGACGAGGCCGAGGCTTTCGAGCAGTTCGACCATCGTGTCGTTGTCCACGGGAATGCCGATCAACCGCCGCGCCCGCGCGAAGTCGAGCGACACGTCCGCGTTCAGCGGCTGGGTACGAAAATCGGCGTCCACAACGCCTTTCGCGACGACGGCGTTGCCGTATTTCTGCAACAGATGCGCCGCTCGACGGCTCGCCCAGTCGGCCAAATCCTTGTCCACGCCGCGAATATAGCGGTAGGACGCCTCGGTGGACAATCCCAGTTTCGTGGCTGTGTTCTTCGTGGAAGCCGGATCGAACAACGCCGACTCCAACAGCACGCAATCCGTCCCGGCGGCGATTTCAGACCCTGCGCCGCCCATGACACCCGCCACCGCGCTCGGCTTCTCGGCATCGGCGATGACGAGCATCGTCTCGTCCAGCTTCCGATCCACGCCGTCAAGCGTCCGGATCGTCTCGCCCGGCCGGGCGTCGCGCACGACGATCGTGCGATCCGCCAACTGGCGATAGTCGAACGCGTGCATCGGCTGACCACATTCGAGCATCACGTAGTTCGTCACGTCCACCAGCAATCCGAGCGAACGGACGCCACAGGCCTCCAAACGCCGCGCCATGAAGTCGGGCGACGGGCCGTCCTTGACGGACGTGACGACACGCGCCGTGTAGCGCGGGCAGCGCACCGTGTCCTCGACGACGACTTTCACCTCGTCGTTCACGTCCACATCGCTCTCGACGAAATCGACGGCGGGGAGTTTGAGCGGACGTTTCAGCACCGCGCTGAATTCACGCGCCAGGCCAATGACGCCCAAGGCGTCGGGGCGGTTCCACGTCACCTCGATGTCGAACACCGTCTCCGGCTTTTCGCCGCCCAGCACATCCCGCGCGAACGCACCGACCTTCGCGTCCGCCGGCAGTTCGATGATGCCCTCGTGGTCGCCGCCCGGCAGCGCGAGTTCCTTCGAGCTGCAGAGCATCCCGAATGATTCGACGCCGCGCAACTTCCCCTTCTTGATTTTGAATCCACCATCGGGGACGACCGCCCCGATTTTCGCCAACACGCTCTTAAGACCCGCCCGGCAGTTCGGCGCCCCGCAGACGACCTGGATCGTCTCTTGCCCGTCCGTGACCGTCGTCTTGTGCAGATGCGTGCCCTCGATTACCTCGCACGTGAGAACTTCACCGACAACGAAGAAATCGGACAACGGCTCGGCGCCCACCGTGTCGATACTCTCGACCTGGAGACCGCTGCGCGTCAGACGTTCGGCCAGTTCCTGCGCGGGGATGTCGGACACGTCGACAAATTCATTCAACCAACTCAGAGGAAGCTTCATAATACCTGATTCAAAACTTGATGATGGAAACTATTTCTCCGCCGGCGCGTCAACGGGCGTCTCGGCCGTCTCAACGGCAGGCTCCGCCACCGGTTCGGCTTTCGGCTCTTCGGCTGTCGGCGCATCGACCGATGCGGGCGTCTCGGCGGCGGCGGGCGCGGGGGCGCTTTCCGTCGGCGGCGGCACAACGGCGGTTTTACGCGCCGGCTGCGGCGGACGGTAGCGCGGATGCGCACACGGCACGGCGAGAATGCCAACGTGGAAATTGACGAGATGGCCTTTTTCGACAAGCCATGCGAGGTGGTTCTTCACCTCGGCGGCCTTCGCGGCGTCGCCCGCCGCCAACGCCTCGATGACATCCGCCTTGCGCTGGTCGGGATGCTCTTCCACGTACTTGACGAGCGCGACAAGATCGGGAATCGCGTGTTCCGTGTCGAGCGGCGTGGGCTTCACGGCGCACACGAACTCCTGGCCGTCAGGCCCGTTCGCGCGGAAGAACTCAAGTTTGCGGTGGTGGAACGCGCCGTGGAGCGCACGAAAGAGGTTGCGCGGATGGCGACGCTCGAACGTCAGCGCGTCGCGGCAGGCAAACACGTACGCACGGTTGGTGGATTTCAGTGCCATCTCCGCCGTGACGTCGACGGCTTTCGGCGTGGAAAGGAGGTTGGGCGCAATTGTACGACGGAACTCGAACTCCGCCGCTTCGCGCTCCAACGCGGGCGCGTCCAACGCACCATCCGTCGCCGCGCCCTCGACGGGCTTGCGCTTGTAGACCATCTTTTTCGTGACGGACGCGCGCCACGCCTCGACGGCTTCGGAATCCCGCACCATTTCAATGCGGGCGCGATAGGCGGCTTCGTCCATGTCCGGGAACTTTTCGCGAATGACCTCGCGGATACGCGCATCATAGCCATGCAGGTTGGGCGGACCGAGCAACACGCCGCTCAAGCCACACCGCGCAACACAGTTGAAGTTGCCCTTCGGCGGTTCGCAATCGATTTCCTCGGCGGTGTAGTAGTCCGTCAAATGCGCGTCCAGCACGTGCGCCTGCAACTCGGCCTCGGAAAACGCCACGTGACCACACGCCTTGCACTGGTGGAAATGGATGTCCGCCCCCGCCTTCGGCGTGAGGCGCAGCACACAGGCCTCCGGATGGTCGAGGAAGAAGAGCGCCAGCTGCTTGACGGGATAGGCCAGACCCGTCGTCTGAATCTGGCGGATAATCGTGCCAAGATCCTTCTGGTTCGGCAGAATCCGCACATCCACGTCGAGCGGCTTGATGAACGGACGCGGCGGACGCCCCTCGCGCGGCCCGCCAAAGCCTTTGCGCGGGCCCCGCCCGTCACGCTCAGTCCGCGCCGGGCCACGCTCCCCGCGGTTGAAACCCGACGCCGCACGCTGCGGCCGATCTTCCCGACGGAACGGCGCCGCGCCACGCGAACCCGCAGCGGACGGACCGGAGAACGCCGGACGCGGCGCCCCACGGCGATCGTCACGACGGTCTTCGCGCCCCTCGAAACGCGCGTACTTGGACTTGTCGTCCGCACGTCCTTTGGCCCAATCCGGTGTAAAATCGAAGGAACCCAGGCCGCCCAGATCCAGCGCGTCCTCGGCATTCATCTCGTTCTTGTTTTCTTCAGCCATTCCGTACAACCTTTCGGGTATTCCGTCAAAGTGTCCGTAAATTATCCTCTATCGGCGCGGAAAAGTCAACCCTGCGGCGTCTTGAAATGCGCGGCGGCCTTCAAATCGCGGATGACCTTGAACATGACAGACGGATAATCCGTGGAGAAGCCGTCGCATCCGAGTTCCCACAACCGATGATAGACCGCCTCCGTCTCGCCGCCTTCAAACGGAATCGAACAGACTTTCACGCCATGGGCATGGAACTCGTCGATCAGACTCTTCAAGTAGTCCGTGCCCATGATGAACGGATCCACGGGGTCTTTTGGATTCCAGTATGTGTGGAGCGACACGGCCGTGACGTATTTGAAATCGTGCGCACGGAGTTCCTTCATGACGTTCTCGAAATGCGTCCGCACGGTCGTCCCCATCTCCGCGCGGACTTTCGGATCCATGCGCTTCCAGAACTGCGGGAAACGTCCAATCCAGAGCAGGGACTTGCCGCCCGGCACCGATTCATTCCACTTGACGATGTTGCGGTAGCTCGGCCCCGTGTAGTAGACTTGGTCGAGAACCCCAAACTTCCGCGCCTCAGCGGCGATTCGCGCCGGACCCGCGCCCTTCTCGTCCACGAACAGCAAATACGACGGATGCCCCGCCATCGCCGCCATCACGGCTTCGATGCGCGGGATGCGTTCGGAGGCGTACCGTGCATCCAGATACGACCCGACGTCGATGTCGCGGATATCCGCCCAGTTCAGCTGACCGATACGATTCGTCTTGAACGCATCCGAAATGCCACGCGGCGTCCGCCGCAGATCATCATCGTGGAACATGATGCCCACGCCGTCCTTCGTGCAACGGCAGTCGCACTCCAGCGCCGATCCGTTGCCCCAACACCAGAGAAACGTCTCCAACGTGTTGTCCGGCCGTTCCCGCGCCCCGCCGCCGCGATGGACGTGCGAAATGAACAATCCGTCCTCACGCGGTCCGGCCCACGCCAGCGCCGTCGCCAGACACAATCCCAGCACACAAGTCTTCTTGGTCATTTTCAATTTCCTTTTTCGTTTCTTGATTATTTGCAGAGCCGCCAGTCCGTGGGCGGCACGAGGACGCCCTTGAACGTAAATTCCGTGGCCGCATGGTTCGCCACAATCGATTCGCCGTTCGCGTAGACGACCTGGAACACGCCCGGCGCGAGTTCGCGATGCGACATCATTTCCTCGATTTGCAGATGGCTGCGCGACCGATAGCGGTCGTAGGCCTTTTTGAGTTCCGGCAGCTGCCCCCGTTTCACGTACCCATCCAGCGAATAGAAAATCGGACGTCCGCCGAATTCCGCCAACAGGACTTCGTCGTCCGGGTTGCGGATGAGTTCCTGCGTCACCTTGTCGGGATTCGAGAGCACCACGTCGTGAAACGCCAGCTCGAAGAACGGCACGAACCGGTCGACGGGCGGCATGAACGGCTTGCCCTGCTTGCGCAGGTCGGCCGCGCGCTGACGCAGCGCACGGATTGGCGCGGACACGTAGTTGATGTAGTCCGTATAGCCGAGCAGGTGGTCGAAACAGCATTCGCTTGAAAAACCGCCATTGAGTTCATGCAGACGCTTCGCCACCTTCAACTGGATGTCGGCAACGTCCTGCCGCGTGCCGGGGTGGCGCGGGTTGCAACACCGGTAGGGCCACGTGGCGGTGAAGACGTCCACATACGCGCTTCCCCAGAAACCGAGATCGCGGATTTTCGCCAGTTCGCCCGGCAGATAGGTGTTCCACGCCCGTACGAGGCACGTGTTGTAGGAACGGCCACCCAGCCAGGCGCCGTTCGCCTCCAGACGCCCCGTCGGTCCCATGCAGGCCACGTCGCCGCCGTGCCACCACGGCGAAACGGTATAGCAGTCCGTGTAGTTGGACTGCGAATCGATGATCACGCCCATGTCCTGCGCAGCCTTGATCAGGCTTCGCAATTCAACCTCGCCACCGCACACGTCCTCCACGGGAAAGGAGGCCGGATGACGCCCGTCGTAGCCGCCCGTCTGCCACCCCGCGATGCAAATCTGAATGTCCTCGACGCCGAGCGCCTTGAGCTGCTTCAAGTTTTCCAGCGTCCGCGCAAACGAGCAATCGCACTTGACCGGCGCTTCCGTCTCCTTCGTGTAGTTCACCGGCGGCCGTTTCCGCCAATCCGTCGTCTTGTATGCGCACTGCTGGCGAAGGGCAAGCGAACGGACGAGCTTCGCGAGATGCGGGCGTGTCTTGATGCGTTCTTTGAATGGTTTCACGGCGGGGTCGTGCGCAAACTTGTAGCGCCGGTAGCATTTCGCCATGTCGTTGTAATCCGCATTCGGCCCCAGATCGTAGAAGACCACCGTCATGTCCTCGTACGGACCCGTAGGGCCGTTCAGGTCGTCAAGCCGCCAACGCGGGAACGCGCGATAAAGCCCGTTGGCGTCGCTCGTCACCCAGATCTCGAACTCGAAGCGCATTCCCTCGACAATGGCCAGATGCGTCCCCTTCGACGTTTTCCAGCCATAGTACGGCATGTAGACGCGCGTACGCCCATAGACGCGACTGAAATCGTTCGTTTTGAAATACCCCAGTTCGCCGCGCCCCGCGAGCCACCAGCCGGCCTCGCCCCTCTGCGCGAAGAAGTCGTTGCACATCACTTCCACGTTGCGCGTGTTGAGCGGCACGGACTCCTTCTTGATCGTGACCGCCACGCCGCCGTCGGGACGGACAACCGTCGCCAACGGCACGATCGTCCGTTCACCGTCATGCGTGTTGAACACGGCGCGGGATCCGGACGCGGCGGCACACGCACAAAAAAACAGACAACAGCCGACGAGAAGAAGCGTCCGCGGCATCGAAAACGACCGAATCTTCGGCCCCACTTCGGCCAGCCCTGTTTTCTGATTTATTTGCATAGGTACAGTATACCACATCTTCCTGCGTTGTCCCGAAAACGAAGAAAGAAGGAATTCGACAAAGCTGAAGGGCGTACACGTGTGGCAAGAAAGGGTGAGGCGGACGTCAAACAATGACAATGTCGTCTGCGGAGAGGGTTTCACCCACGCCGCCGAGGCGACGGATGTGGCGACGGTCGATCGCGCCAATCCGATAGGAGACCACGCAGTCCTCCCGCATGTCGACGGCCTGGCAGAGCCGCGTCCAGAACGCCGCCATGTCCGTGTCCGACAAGTCACACTCGAACACGCTGCGCTCCACGCGGATGCCGTAATCTTCGCAGATTCTGGCCACGTGGCGCAGACGCTTCGGGTTGGCGATGTCGTATGCGACGAGATGGAGCATTACGCGGCGTGGAAGAATACAAGTGGCGTGGCGTTTTCAAGCGATTCAAGATAGCGGCAAACCGTGCGGTCAATGCCGGCACGGACGGAAACCTGACATCCGTCGCACGTCTGCGTCCGGCGCATTTCCTCGTCGAACGCGCGAAAGGCAATCCGCCGTCCCGCCTCGTTCAAATGGACGCCGCCGCGTTCGCGGCACTCGAAATGCTCATCGGCCCGAATGCGGCGGTGGTTGAGCAGGTTGAGGACGAGACGGTCGGCCATGACGGGCCGATACGGCTCCATCAAGTCCAAGGCCAACGCCGGTGAACGGTCGTGTCCGCGATGGAAGAACCCGGCAGCCACATCCAGACCGTGTGCGCGCACCGCCGCGACAACCTCGTTCATCAGCAGGACGTAGACGAAAGAGAGAAGCGCGTTGGCGGCGTTCCTGGGCGGACGACGGGAACGCCCGACGAAAGGGCAATCCGCCGGAAAGAACTGCGCGAGAGACGCGAAGTAGGCCGCCGCCGCCGCGCCCTCGACGCCGCGAATACCGTCCACGGACTCGGAATGCGCCAGCTCTGCGGACAAGGCGGTCAACTGGCGGAAATGGGCGTCCGCCAACGGAGAGCGCCCACGGTTTGCAAAGAGCCTCTGGAGCGAACGGCGAGAGTTGGCCAGCTTGTCCAACACCGTCCGCCGACACGCCGCGAGACAGAAACGCGCATCGGCGATTCGCTCGTACTGGAGCATCCGACGGGCGGCGTGAAAGCCGCCGTCGCCGTCCATCAGCCCGCGCCAGCGTCCGCCGGCCGTCATGAAACTACAGGGGATGTTGCGATCCATCAGCGCGGCGAGGACGGGGAACGTGACGGCGGGTTCGCCGCAGACGATGACGCGATCCACGTTCACAAGCGGAACGCGCTGGAGGGATCCATCCACGTGGTCGTGGACCAGCAGGTGTTCGCTTTCCAGTTTAACGCTCGCCGATTTCTTGTTCAAGACCAATGTACCCATCTGTCATTTCCTGTTTGACCGTTGGCGCGTCCCATTGTCTCAAATCCTCTGCCGTTTGGGATTCGGCGGACATCTGCGGATATCGGCCATGCCCCCCCCCCCCCCGCTTCAGGGGAAGCGCTTGCGCGGCGTAAACCGCTTCTCGTCAAATGGATGTTCTGGCGGATTTCGAGCCGATTTGCCATTGTGCGACAACGGACGGGGGCTGCACCCCCGAACCCCCGCCGAGTCTCAATTGCCTTTCGGCTTTGATTGCGATTG